>NZ_JAPYOK010000073.1:0-42537 GCF_028283155.1 Candidatus Poriferisodalis multihospitum
CAGTAGGCGGGGAGGTGCTCTTTGACGGCGTCGCGGAGTGCCTCTAGGTCGGGGGGCTGGGCGTGGTTGGTGGGGACGATGACGGCGGTGACGGCTTGGCCCCATTCGGAGTTGGGGCGGCCTACTACTGCTACTTCGGCGATGCCGGGCAGGTCGGCGAGGATCCGTTCTACTGCTACTGGCCAGACTTTTTCGGCGCCGGTGGTGATCATGTCGTCGACTCTTCCGAATACTGTGAGCTGGCCTTCTTCTGACAGGGCGCCGGCGTCACCGGTGGGGAACCAGCCGTCGTCGGTTCGGGGATCTGAGTTGTCGCGGTAGCAGCGCAGCAGCATCGGGCAGCGGAGCTGCACCTCGTCGTTCCGGATGCGCAGCTCGACGCCCTCGAGCGGCCAGCCTTCGTACACCACGCCGCTGAAGGTCTCGGTCATGCCGTAGGTGGCGACGGTGTTCGCGGGGCGTTGAGCGGGCATGGCGGAGCCGCCGAGCAGGATCGCCCGGAAGTCCGACGGGTCGATGCGAGCGAGGGCGGTGGGCACCAGCGAGGTGAGCGTTGCGCCCTGGCGGGCGGCCGCCTCGACAGCAGCGGCATCGAAACCATCGTGAACGTCTACGGGGGTGTCGGTCAGCTGTGCTCGTACCACCACGGCCAGCCCGCCGACGTGGGCGAGGGGCAGGCATGCCAGCCAACGGTCGGTGCTGGGGTCGACCGCCAGCGCGGAGCTCGTGGCCATGGCGTTGGCCTCGATGGCGCTGTGGGTGAGCACCGCGCCTTTCGGCTCGCCGGTACTGCCGCTGGTGGCCACGACCAGCGCATCCCCCGATTCGGTCGGCCAGCCGCCACGGCGGCGGTGACGGCCGGTGCTGTCCACCACGACGCTGGCGCCCATGCGCTCGACGAGTGACTGCTGGGCCCCGCCGGGAAGCCGCTGATCGACCGGCAGCACCGCGTCGCCGGCCTCCCAGACGCGCTGCAGTTCGGCGACGAACCGCTCGCCGCCCGCCAGCGCCAGCGCCACCAGTCGATTCAGGTATTCAGCCCTGTCGCTTGTTGATGTCAGCCACCGCGTCGATCAGCGAATTGTTGACCGTGGTCAGTTCCTCGAAGCGTTGATCGACCTTCTGTTCCATCTGATCCATGCGTTCGTCCACATGGTCGAAGCGCGTATCGACGCGGTCGAAGCGGTCGCCAATCTGGCTGAACATCTCGTTCAGGAAGTCCCGTGTCTCGTCCGGTGTCACGACCGCTCTCCTCGTGTCGGGACAAGGTACTTGGCTGCATCGCGAACTCACTGCCAATTTTGCCGCACGTGGGCGCGAGACTGTCGGCTGCATGGAAACGGCAGCCATTACGCCGACGCTGCGCTGGACGGGCGACAGCATCGAGATCATCGATCAGACGCGGCTGCCGGCCGAGTTGGTGCTGCTCGATGTGCGTGATGTGGCCAGTGCCGTGGATGCCATCGGGCGGCTTGCCATCCGGGGGGCGCCCGCGCTCGGTGCGTTCGGGGCGCTTGCGCTGGTTGTCGGCGTCGACGAGGCGCAACCCGACTCGCTGGACGCGGCACGCGAGTTGCTCGAGCGGTTGCGGCACGAGATCGGCGACGCCCGCCCGACGGCGGTGAACCTGCGGTGGGCAGTGGATCGCACGATCGATGCTGCGCTCGCCGCCCAAGAGCTCATCAGCGCGAGCACCGACAGCGACAACGGCAGTGCAGGCAGCGTTGCCGAACTGCGGCGGCGGCTGCTGGATGAGGCCTTGGCCATCGGCGCCGAAGACGCGAAGGCATGCGCCGAGATCGGTCGGCTCGGGCGTGAGGTGCTCGCGGAGGCCACGGTGATCGCGACGCACTGCAACGCAGGGCGCTTGGCAACCGCGGGCATCGGAACAGCGCTGGCCGCGTTCTATGCGAAGGCTGCTGCCGGTGAGCCGGTGCGCGTGCTGGCGGCAGAGTCGCGCCCGCTCCTGCAGGGTGCCCGTCTCACAGCGTGGGAGCTGGCCGACGCGGGCATCGACGTATCGGTCGTACCCGACGGTGCCATGGCATCGCTCATCGCAGAAGGCGAGGTGGACGCCGTGATCGTGGGCGCGGACCGCATCGCTGCCAACGGCGACACTGCCAACAAGGTGGGCACGCTGGCCCACGCTCTGGCTGCCGCCGATGCGGGCATCGGCTTCTACGTCGCGGCGCCGACCACGACCATCGACGCGGCTGTGCCATCGGGCAACCGCATCGTCATCGAGCAGCGGAGCCCCGATGAGGTTCATCACGCCGGCGGGCAGCGTCTGACGCCGGAAGATGCGAAGGCCGTCAATCCGGCATTCGACGTGACTCCTGCGCGCCTGATCACGGCGATCATCACCGACGCAGGCGTGCTGCGACCGCCGTACGGCGAATCCATTGCCCAAGCGTTGGCCGAGGTCGAACCAGCCGGATCGGGGACGGGCCGGTGCTGAATCGCTGGGATGCCGACGAGGCGACGCGCTGGACCGAGCTGGGCGACCTCGGCGAGATCACCTACGGATCGCGCCTGGTGGGCGCCGATCCGGCGCTGGTGCTGCACGGCGGCGGCAACACGTCCATTAAGGGCCGCAGCACCGACGCCTGGGGCGAACCGGTGCCGACGCTGTGGGTCAAGGGCAGCGGCTGGGATCTCGCAACCATCGAACCGCCCGGTTTCGCGCCGCTGCGCTTGGAGCCCGTCCGGCGCCTGGCGGAGCTGGCGGAGCTGAGCGACACCGAGATGGTGAACCAGCTGCGGATCCACCTGCTCGACGCCAGCGCCCCGAACCCGTCGGTGGAAGCGATCCTGCATGCGCTGCTGCCTCACCGGGCGGTGCTGCACAGCCACGCCGATGCCGTGCTGGCACTCACCAATACCGCAGAAGGCGACGCGCGGGTGCGTGACCTGTGGGGCGACCGGGCCGTCGTGGTGCCCTACGTGATGCCCGGCTTCGATCTGGCCCGCCGCTGCGCGGACGAATGGCAGGCGCAGGCCCACGACGGCACCGAAGCGATGGTCCTGCTGAACCACGGCATCTTCACCTTCGGCGAGACGGCGCGCCAGGCGTATGACTCCATGATCGATCGGATCAGCGAGGCCGAGCAGTGCCTTGCAGAAGGGGGTGTCACCTCATTCGGCGAGATCGATGCGAATGCGGCCGGGGGGCGCAGCACACATCGCGTCAGCCTCGACGCAGTGAAGACGGTGGCGGAGCTGCGGACCGCGGTCTCGGCCGCAGCAGGCGCGCCGATGCTGCTGCGAGCCGTGCGTGACGACCGGGCTGACGCGTTCTGCGCCCGCGACGACTTGGCATCGGTGGCATGCCGCGGGCCAGCCACGCCCGATCACATCATTCGCACGAAGCAATTTCCCATGGTGGGCCGCGATGTCGCTGCTTTCGTCGGGAGCTACCGCTCCTACTTCGAGCGCAATACCGACCGTCATGCCGAGGGCGAACGGCTCACGATGCTGGACACGGCACCGCGTGTGATCCTCGACCCCGATCTCGGGCTGTGGACCGTTGGGCGGCGCGCAGTCGACTGCGACATCGCCGCGGACATCTACCGGCACACCATCGACGTGATCAACGCCGCCGAGACTCTCGGGGGCTACGTCGCGCTCGGCGAAGCCGACCTGTTCGACGTGGAGTACTGGGAGCTCGAGCAGGCGAAGCTGGCACGGGCCGGCGCGCCGGCAGGTTTGGCCGGCCAGGTGGCGCTGGTGACCGGCGCTGCTTCGGGCATCGGACAGGCCGCAGCCGCGGCGCTGGCCTCAGCCGGGGCGGCAGTGGTCGGCATCGATATCGACGCCGGTATCACGCACGAAGATGGCGGCGACAGCGATCGGCCGTCATCACTGCACGGTTCGGCGTGGCTCGGCATCGAGGCAGATGTCACCGATGCCGACGCAATGACCGAAGCGGTTGCCGACGCAGTCGAGCGCTTCGGCGGCATCGACATCGTGGTAGCGGCGGCCGGCATCTTCGGTCCGTCGGCGCCGCTGGAAGAGCTCGTTGATGACTCCGGCCTCGGCACGGCATGGCAGCAGATATTCGACATCAACGTGAGCGGCGCGGCCAACACCCTCGCCGCGGCTCATCGGGTGATGCGGCACTCGCCGGCGGGAGGTCGTGTTGTCATCGTTGGTTCGAAGAACGTGCCCGCACCCGGCAAAGGCGCAGCGGCCTACTCGGCATCGAAGGCGGCGCTGACGCAGCTCGCGCGCGTGGCGGCGCTTGAATGGGCGCCCGACGGCATCACCGTCAACGTCGTGCATCCCGACGGCGTGTTCGACACGGGGCTGTGGTCGGACGAGCTCATCGCCCAGCGCGCCGTCAGCTACGGGCTGACTCCCGAGCAGTACCGGAGGCGCAACCTGCTCGGCCGCGAACTGGCGTCAGCCGACGTCGGCGCGCTGATCGCCCAGATGTGCGGCCCCGCGTTCGCGCACACCACCGGTGCCCAGATCCCCCAGGACGGCGGCAGCGATCGAGTTGTCTAGCCGCCGGCTACTGAGCTTTCTGTGCCGGGTGCCGCGCCGGCCATGAGGAGGCCGATCTCCTCGCGGGTGGCGGTGCGGGGGTCGACCGTGGCCACGATGCGGCCCTCGTACATGACGACGACCCGGTCGCTGAGTGCCAGCACCTCGTCGAGCTCGGCCGACACCAGCAGCACGGCCGTGCCCTCGTCGCGACGCTCGCGGATGCGGTGCCAGATGAACTCGATGGCACCGATGTCGATGCCGCGGGTGGGCTGCGCCGCGATCAACAGATCGATCTCGTCGGAGAACTCGCGGCCCACGATGAGCTTCTGCTTGTTGCCGCCCGACAGGCTGTCGGCCGGCGACTCCACGTCCGGCGTGCGCACGTCGAAGGTGGCCACCACATCGCGGGCGTGCGAGTCGATGCGGTCGCGCCGCAGCATGCCGCCGGCTGCGAAGGGCCGCTTGAAGTAGCGGTTCAGGACAGAGTTGTCGGCCACGGAGTAGGAGCCGATGAGGCCGTGCTTGGCCCGGTCCTCGGGGATGTGCCCCACGCCGATCACCGTGACCTGGCGCGGCCGGGCACCCGACGCGTCCCGGTCGCTGATCGACACGGTGCCGGCCGTGGCGTGGCGCAGGCCGGTGATGGCTTCCACCAGCTCCCGCTGGCCGTTGCCCTCCACGCCGGCGACCCCCACGATCTCGCCGGCGCGCACCTCGAGCGACAGCTCGTCGACGGCACGCTGACCGCGGTCGTCATCGGCGCAGAGGCCAGCGATGTCGAGCACCACGGGCCGCTCGCCAGCCTCGGCGATCGGGGTTTCGTCGCTGGGGGCAGCCGGCGTCGAGACTGCCGACCCGACGCCGGTGGCGCCCGATTCGAACCGGTCGCCGTGCAGATCCACCGCGCGGCCCACCATCAGCTCCGCCAGTGCCGCCTCGCTGGTCTGCGCGGGCGTGGTGGTGCCCACCACCTTGCCCTCGCGCAGCACGACGATGTCGTCGGCTGCGGCCATGACCTCGCGCAGCTTGTGGGTGATGAACACGATGCCCACGCCTTGGGCGGTCAGGCCACGCAGCACATCGAGCAGGTGGTCGGTCTCCTGCGGGGTGAGCACTGCGGTCGGCTCGTCGGCGATCAGCACCCTCGCATCGCGGTACAGGGCCTTGAGGATCTCGACCCGCTGCTGTGCCCCGACCGGCAGGTCCTCCACTGCTGCATCGGGGTCGACATGGAGCCCGAACCGGTCTGCCAATTCCAGCACGCGGCGGCGCGCCTGGGTCACGTCGATCATGCCGAGCTTGCGCGGCTCGGCCCCGAGCACGATGTTGCGCACCACGCTCATCGGCGGCACGAGCTGGAAGTGCTGGTGCACCATGCCGACGCCGCGGGCGATGGCGTCGTGCGGGCTCGACAGCTCCACGTTCTCGTCGGCAATCACGACCTGGCCCGCATCGGGGCGGTGCAGGCCGAAGAGCACGTTGACGAGGGTGCTCTTTCCCGCGCCGTTCTCGCCCAGCAGCGCCAGGATCCGCCCGGGCCGCAGCTCGACCGAGACGTCGTCGTTGGCCACGACCGGGCCGAAGCGTTTGGTGATCCCGTGTCCGGCCAGCAGCACCTCGGGCTCGGCCTGCGAAACGGCAGCCTCGGCGGTCGCAACCATCATCTGACCTCGTAGGGCTGGCCCAGCGCGGCCGGGTCGCGCATGCGGCCGAACAGGCCTGCCGCGGCCACCACGATGATCGTGACCACGAACGGCAGCATCCCCACGAACTGCGCCGGGATGTCGAACGTGTCGTTGAGCTGGAACTGGCCTTGCAGTGCCGTCGTGAAGCCGAAGAACAGTGCCGCCGCGTAGGCGCCCAGCGGGGTGCGGCGACCGAAGATCATCACGGCCAACGCCAGGAAGCCCCGCCCGCCAGACATCGCCCGGGTGAATGTGCCCACCGATTCCAGCGCCAAGTACGCGCCGCCGAGGCCGGCCAAGCCGCCCGCCAGCGTCACGTTCCAGTAGCGCAGCCGGATCACATCGATGCCCACGGTGGCCGCGGCACCGGGGTGCTCGCCGATAGCAGTCGTGCGCATTCCCCACACCGAGCGCAGCAGCAGCACGTGGAGCACCACGACCAGCACGAGCGCCAAGTACGTCAGCGGCGGGCGGTTGAACAGCGCCGTGCCCACGACGGGCAGATCGGCGAGCGGGCCGAGCTCGATCGACTGATACTTCGGCTGGCCCAGCGAACGCCCCCGGTCGTAGAAGAACGAGGTCAGGCCTAGTGCCGCGATATTCAGGACCGTGCCGGCGATGATCTGATCGGTTCGCAGCCCGACCGACATCGCAGCGAGCATCCAGCCCATCGCCAGGCCAGTGCTGACGCCCGCGACAACACCCAGGAACAGCGATCCCGACATCGACGCGACGGTGAACGCCGTGAACGCCGACATCAGGAACTGGCCTTCGATGCCGATGTTCACGATGCCCGAGCGCTCGCCGATCATCCCGCACATCGCGCCCAGCACCAGCAGGGTGGCGGCGCGCACGGTGCCCCCGAGCACTGCTGTGGTCTGCGCCCCGTCCCAGGCGTAGAAGCCCCACACGCACGCCACCAGCACGACGGCCCCCGCCACCGACCACATGCGCTGCGGCGACCAGCCCCGCACGCCGGCAACTCCCGACGCCGTCGCCAGATCCGGGCCGACGCCGGCGGTCATCGGCCCCACCCCGCACCGAGCGTCAGGCGTCGATCCGGCGCATCGGGCCGATCACGCAGCCGCAGCAGCCAGCGCACGATCAACGGCGCCGCCACGAACAGCAGGATCAGCGCCTGGATCACGTCGATGATCTCGGGCGCAACCCCCGACTCGAACTGCATCTTGGCGGCGCCCGCTTCCATCATGCCCACTAGCAGGCCGGCAGGAATGACGGCAATGGGGTTGGTGCGGGCCAGCAGCGCAATCGTGATGCCCTCGAAGCCAAGGCCCACATTCACACCGGCCTCGAAACGGCCGTCGACGCCGAGCGACTCGATGGCTCCGCCGAGGCCGGCCAGCAGTCCCGCCACGGCCATCGTCGACGCCATGATCCAGCCCACTGAGATGCCCGCGTAGCGGGCGGCGTGACGGTTCGCCCCCACGCTGCGCACCTCGAAGCCGTAGGTGGTGCGCTCCAGGATGAACCAGCAGGCGAATGCGGCGATCACCGCCAGCACGAAGCCTGCCGGCAGCCATCCCCACGTGGGGATCTCCGCCGACGGCTCCACCAGCGGGGTCCGGGCGATGATGTTGGAGCCTGATCGGTCTTGCCAGGGATTCGCCGCCAGCCAGTCGGTGAGATTGCCGGCCACGAAGTTGAGCATGATCGTGACGATCACTTCGTGGGCACCCGACGTGGCTTTCAGCACCCCGGCGATGGCGCCCCATGCGGCGCCCGCAGCAGCACCGACCAGCAGCGCCAGCGGGAGATGCACCACCAGCGGCACGCCCTCGAGCCCGAAGCCCACGCCCGCGGCGAATGCTGCGCCGACCAGCAGCTGGCCCTGCCCGCCGATGTTGAACAGGCCCGCCTTGAAGGCGAAGGCAACGGCCAGGCCGCCGAAGACGAGCGGCGTCGCCTTCTGCAGGGTGCGCAGCAGCGCGTCGGCGTCGCCCGCCCCGCCGAGCACCAGCGCGCTGTACGCGCTGGAGACCGAGTGCCCCTGTACCGCGATGAGCACGGCACCGAGCAGCAGCCCCAGCACCACCGAGGCCACGGGGACCGCCGCAGCGCGCAGGATCGTGCGCGTCGAACTGCGCCGAGCATCGCTGGCGCCGCCGGACGCCTCAGGCTGCTGCGCAGGAGCGGGCGCCGCTGGGCCGGCGGGCATGCTCACCGTCGGGTGAGGTGCCCGCGGCCCACGGCGCCCAGCTCAACTCGTGCGGCGTCCGATCAGCCCGGCGGCCATCCGGTGTCGATCTCGCCGGCGTTCAGGCCGGCAAGAACGTCGGCGAGCGTGGCCCGCATGTCGTCGGTGACGATGCCATCGAAGTCATGGAACGGTGCCAGACCGACCTCGCCGAGGAAATTGCCCCCGGCAAAGCTGCCGTCGTGCGCTGCTGCGATCAAGTCAGCCACGCCCGGGGTGATGAGCTTCATTGCGCTCGTCACCAAGCAGGGCCGTGCCTCGGGCACCGTGTTCCACTGATCGGTATCGACGCCGACGCAGTAGGCGCCTTCCTGCGAGGCAATCTCGATGAGCGCTCCGTTGCCGGTGGCACCGCCTGCGCCGAAGATGATGTCCGCGCCCTGGTCGAGCGCCTGGCGGGCGGTGGCCGCACCCCAGTCCGGGTCGCCGAAGGCCACGTCAAGACCGCCGGGGTGATATGTCGAGATCGTCTGCACGTCTGGGTTGGTGTAGCGCGCACCGTGCTCCCAGCCTTCCTTGAAGGCCACGACGGGCGGCACCAGATCGGTGCCCAGCACGGCACCCACGATGTTGCTCTCGGTGAGCATGCCGGCGAGCGCGCCGGCCAGGAATCCCGACTGGTCCTCAGGGAAGATCAGCCCGGCCAAGTTGGGCAGCGCCTCGGCCTGGAACTGGTCGACGCCGATGAAATAGATGCCGGGGTTGGCCTGTGCGGCAGCAATGGTGGCATCGCCGAGGCCGAATCCGACCGTGATGATGACATCGACGCCGTCTTCGATGAACAGACCGATGTTGTTCTCGTAGTCCTTGGCTTCCTCGGTCTCGATGTAGTTCGCCTCGGCGCCCAGCGCAGCGGCAGCTTGCTCCGCACCTTCCCATGCCGACTGGTTGAAGCTCTTGTCGTCCACCTTGCCGGTGTCGGTGACGAGCCCGATCTTGAACGGCTCAGCGTCGTCCATGTCGTCGGCCGGCTCTTCGGCCGCGGCTGTCGTCGCCGGTGCCGCAGCGGTGGTTGCCGCAGGCTCATCGCTGCCGGTGCATGCCGCGGCGAACACCGCCAGCACAGCGAACACGATCGCGAATCGTCTCGTGAGTACGGTCATTGGTTCCTCCCTGAGCGCAGGCGGCGGGAAGCGTCTCGTGCGCCCGCGCCCTACACGGGCGAGCCTAGAGGCAGCGCCGATACGCGAACCTCCCCGCTAGCGAGCCCGTTGCTTCCCGCTCTTGTTCGCTTCGCTCACGGGCCGCTCAGGCCCCGGCTTCGCCTGCCGGCTCAGCCTCTGGTTCCTCCACGAGTTCCACAAGGGTGCCGAGATTGCCTTTCGGGTGAACGAAGGCGACCGTGGTGCCGCGCGAGCCCGGCCGGGGCGCGGTGTCGATGGGCACGGCACCCGCGTCGATCATGGCCTCGAGGGCGGCAGCGCAGTCGTCCACGCGGTATCCGACATGGTGCAAGCCCTCGCCCCGGCGCTCCAGGAACTTGGCGATCGGCGAATCGGGACGGGTTGCGGCGGTGAGCTGGATGTAGCTGTCGGCCACCTTGATCAGGGCCTCTTCCACGCCGTCAGAGTCGACGACTTCCCGGTGGGCCACCTCGGCTCCGAACGCCTCGCTGTAGTACGCGACGGCGGCGTCCAGGTCGTTCACGGCAATAGCGACGTGATCGATCTCGGTCAGGATCATCGGGCTGCCCCTTCAGCGGTTTCCAGCGAGGCCGCGTGACGGGCGAACAGCGTGATGCGGTCTTCGCCGATGCGTTCACGCTTGTCGGGATCGGTGATGCCCTGACCCGGCTCGGAGGCCAGGCACAGCACGCCGAGCTTGCCTTCATGCAGGTTGTGGTGAACCTGCCAGGCGGCCAGGCCCGTGTCGTCGAGCGTGAACGTCTTGGACAGGATCGGCTGGATGCGCCCCTGGTCGATCAGGCGATTCATGGCCCACGCCTCGGCGTAGTTGGCGAAGTGGCTCGACACGATCCGCTTCAGCTTCATCCACAGATGCCGGTTGTCGTACTCGATCATGTACCCGCTGGTGGCGGCGCAGGTCACGACGGTGCCGCCCCGCTTGGCGGCGAACACCGATGCACCCATGGTGGAGCGGCCCGGGTGCTCGAACACGATGTCGGGATCGTCGCCGATGAGGCCGCGCACCTTCTTGCCGAAGCGCCGCCATTCGCCTTCGTCCTGGGTGTGGTCGTCGCTCCAGAACCGGTAGCCCTCGGCACTCCGGTCGATGACGTGCTCGACGCCGAGCTGGCCGAGCAGCTCGGCCTTGTCGGGCGAGCTGACCACGCCGATGGGCACGCCGCCGCCGTTGAGCACGAGCTGGCAGGCGTAGCCGCCCAGCCCGCCGGTGGCCCCCCAGACGCCCACGACAGGTGCGCCGGCTTGGGCATGAGCTGGTTGGCCTTGACGATGGTGAGGTCTGCCAGTCCGCCGAAGTTGCTCTCGAAGCCCCAGATCCGCTGGTTGGAGGCCTTCATCGAGTCTTCGTGGGCGGCAGGATCCTGATCGTCGACGTAGTTGCAGTGAACGACCACCCGGTCACCAGGGCGCCAATTGCGCACCGCCGAACCGCACTGCAGCACAACTCCGGAGGCGTCTGAGCCGAGCACGTGGTAGTCGAGCGCATGTCGGGCACCCCAGCGGCTCTCCCGGCCCAGCCGGTCCAGGAAGCCGAACGTGGGCAGCGGCTCGAAGATCGAGGTCCACACGGTGTTGAAGTTGATGGCGCTGGCCATCACCGCCATGTACACCTCGTCGGGCGCGAGCTCGGGCGTGGCGACCTCGCCGATGTGGGTGGCCTCGCGGGGGTCCTTGTCGGCCGAGGCCCGGCCTTCGAACATCGTCTGCTCGTCGCGTACCACATAAGCAGCCCTGAAGCTCTCCGGTATGGGCATGGCCTCGAGTTCGGGGCCCGATGCGCCGGCGGCGATGGCATCTGCGAACTGCTTCACGGGGCCGAACGCTAACGGTGCGAGAGAGCTGCGAGTTCCACTTTCTTGCACGGCGCAGCCGGTGCTCGGGCAGCCTCACAGGCCGTTTCGTACACTCGCCGTGCACAGATCGGTCGCCTAGCCCGTGGGCCGGGGCGTCGGTGCAGACGAGGGGGTTGCAATGGCTCGTGGTGCAAGGGCTGGTTCGGTCATCGTCGGGGGCGCACGCACGCCGATCGGCAAGTTCAACGGCGGGCTGGCCGGCTTGACCGGCGCGCAGCTCGGCGGCATTGCGATCGAAGGAGCACTGGAGCGATCCCACGTCTCGGCCGGCGATGTCGACTACGTGGTGATGGGACAGGTGCTGCAGGCCGGTCAGGGGCAGATCACGGCCCGGCAGGCTGCGACCCATGCCGGCATCTCCATGGAAGTGCCGGCCATCACCATCAACAAGGTGTGCCTGTCGGGTCTGAACGCGATCTACATGGCCGACCAGATGATCGCAGCCGGTGACGCCGACGTGGTCGTGGCCGGCGGCATGGAGTCGATGACCAATGCGCCCTACCTGCTGCCGGACGGCCGCAACGGCATGCGCATGGGCTCAGGTGCGGTGCTCGACGCGATGATCCACGACGGCCTGTGGTGCGCCTTCGACGACGGTCACATGGGCGACGGCACCGAGCGGGATGCGGCCAGTGCGGGGATCTCGCGCAGCGCGATGGACGAGTATTCCGCCCAGTCGCACGAGCGCGCGGCGGCAGCGCAGAAGGACGGCCGCTTCGATGACGAGATCGTGGCCGTCAGCATCCCCCAGCGCCGCGGCGAGCCGCTGACGGTGCTCGACGACGAGGGCATCCGGCCCGGCACGACGCCCGAGAGCCTGTCCGGCCTGCGGCCGGCGTTCGCATCCGACGGTGCGGTCACGGCCGGCAATGCATCGCAGATCTCCGACGGCGGCTGCGCACTGGTGGTCATGTCGCCCGAGGCGGCTGCCGAGCGCGGCATCGAGCCGCTGGCCGAAGTCGTGTCGTACGGCATGGTTGCGGGGCCCGACACTTGCCTGCTGCACCAGCCGGCGAATGCGATCCGCCGTGCGCTCGACCGCACTGACCTCGACGTGTCCGACCTGTCGCTGTTCGAGATCAACGAGGCCTTCGCTGCGGTAGCCGTGGCGTCGACGGAGGACCTAGGCGTGGCACCGGAGATCGTGAACCCAAACGGCGGTGCGGTGGCGCTCGGCCATCCCATCGGCATGTCCGGTGCTCGTCTGGCACTCACCCTCGCCAGCGAACTGCGCCGCCGCGGCGGCGGCCTTGGTGCAGCGGCGCTGTGCGGAGGCGGCGGCCAAGGCGATGCCGTCATCCTGCGGGTTGCATAGCCGCCCAGTCCAGTCGATCCCACCTCACCGACGCTTCGCAACGGCAGGGGCGCGAGCCGGATCAGGCGGCCTCGGGTCGGGCGAGCACTTCGGTGGCGACACAGAGCGGCCAGAGCGCGGCTTGCACGGCATCGCTGACCGCGGCAGCGTCAGCGGCGGGAACCTCCAAGTAGATGCGGGTCGCGCTGAGCAGCTCGGTCAGCCGTGCGAACGGAGCCGGGTCGACCAGCATCGCACCGACCACGGCCGCTGGCGCGGTGGCGATCGCCAGCAGCACCCCGCAAGGATCGACGAACACCGCAGCGACGCCTCGCGGCGACGCGCCAGCGCTGAGGCACAGTGCTCGGGCGTGGCACGGCCCCGCCACCATCACACGTTCGGCAGGCGACGGACGGAACACCGCAACCGGCAAGTCGTGTGATGTTCGGTTGTGGGGATCGAAGGCAGCCATGGCACTCCTTGGGAGTGCAGGCCGCCGGGGAAGTGCCCGCCGGACCGTAGGCAGGCACGGCTCACCCGTCCAGCGATTTACCGGCTGGGTTGCTAGGGCGTGAGGGTGCGGCGGTTGCTCAGGGCTCGTTCGAGCGTGAGCTCGTCGGCGTATTCGAGGTCGCCGCCGACGGGCAGGCCGCTGGCGAGCCGGGTCACCTGCACGCCGAGCGGCTCGAGCTGGCGCGCGAGATACATGGCGGTCGTGTCGCCCTCGATGTTCGGGTTGGTGCACACGATCAGCTCGGCGACCGACTCGCTGTCGAGGCGGGCGAGCAGCTCGCGGATGCGCAGCTGCTCGGGCCCGATGCCTTCGAGCGGGTTCAGGGCGCCGCCGAGCACGTGGTAGCGGCCCCGGAAGCCCGCCTTCTCCATTGCCACCACATCCCGCGGCTCCTCCACCACGCAGATCATCCCGTTGGCCCGCGCCGGGTCGGCACAGGTGGGGCATGGGTCGGTCTCGCTGAGGTTCCAGCACTGGCTGCAGAAACCCACCCGGTCCTTCGCTGCAGTGATGGCTGCGGCGAGGCGGTGAGCGTCGGCAGCCGGCCGCTTGAGCAGCCAGAACGTGATGCGCTGGGCGCCCTTGGGGCCGATGCCGGGCAGGCGGCTGAGTTCGTCTAGGCGAGCCCGCTGCGGAGGCGGCAGGACCCTCAGCGACCAGCGATCCAGCAGGTCGCAACGTCGCAGAGTCCCCTGCCGCCTCCGCAGCTATGGCATGCGCACCTACCAGTTCGAGTCTCAAGGCTGTCAGTCCGCACTCTCGTCGTCGCGGACCACCACCGAGCCCGGGAAGCGATCCACGATCCGCTGCACCTTGTCCTCCTGCGAGGCTGTTGATGCGGTCGGGCCGCCGGCCGCGGTCTGTTGCGCGGCCGAGGATGAGGCGTCCTCGGTTGAGGTCGACGCCGCCGATTGCGGTGGCTCAGCGCTGGCCGGCACCGGCACACCGCCCGCGTCGCTCACCTCAAGACGCACAGTCTGGTCGAGCAATTCCGACAAGATGGGCTCCACCTCATTGCTTCTACGCCGGGCCTGAGCGAGGGGCACGCCTTCAGTCAGCCGGACGGTCACCACATTGCGCTCGTGGGCGAGAACGGTCGCGTCACGGAACAGGCCTGCTGCCACCGGACGCAGCTTCCCGACCACCAGGGGTTCCCACATGCGCTGGAGCGCGGCGGCCGACATCGCAGAGCCAGCGCTCGGTGCGGGCTCGGCCGTCCTGGGCGGCTGCGATGCTGCGTCGGGCGGCGCTACGGGGGGTGCGGGCGCGACAGCCGCCTCGACCGACGTGTCCGGCTGCCGTTCGGGAGGCACCGGCGCAGCAGCGGGTGGGGCATCCAGCGAGGGGGGCGCTGTGGTTGCGGCCATTGCTGCCCGGGCGGCAGCGGGGCCGGCGGTGGGGGGCGCTGGAGCACCGGCTCCGCCACGGGCTGGCGCAGAGGCGGGCGGCGCAGCCTCGGGCGCTCCAGCACCTAGCGCTTCGTCGGCGAGCAGGCCCACCAGCGCTGTCTCGAGAGTCAGGCGGCGGTCGGCCGATTGGGGCATCTGCGCCAGGGCGCTGCCGAGCGCCTCGAGTGCCCGCACGTTTCTGCGGCGGCCCATCACGTCGCTCAGCTCTCGCGCCGAGACGATGTCGGCTTGCGGCAGCTCAGCGGGCTCCACACTTGCGCCCACCAGGAACATGTCACGCAGGCGGCGTGCGGTGCGCTCGGCCAGATCACGGGCGTCGACGCCAGCGGCCGTGGCCTCGGCCACGGCGATGAGCGTCGCGGCCAGGTCGGCGCGTGCCAGCGCCTGCACCAGCGCGTTCACATCGGCGCGATCGTCGGGGATGCCGCCGGCCGCCAGCACCGTGTCGAGCGCCGAGAGCGCATCGCGCACCGACCCGGCACCCCGTTCGGTCACATAGTCGACGACGGCATCATCGACCGGCGCACCTGCCGCTTCGGCAATGGCTCGCACATGCGGCGCCATCTCGTCCGCACCCACCAGCGACAGCTCGTACTGCTGGGTGCGGCTGCGGATGGTGGGCAGCACCTTGTTCGGATCGGTGGTGGCCAAAATGAACACGACGTGCGACGGCGGTTCCTCCAAGGTCTTGAGCAGCGCATTGGACGCCGCCGCAGAGAGCATGTGCACCTCGTCGAGCAGGTACACCTTGCGACGCCCCGAGCTGACCAGGGCCGCTTTCTCGGTCATGTCGCGGATGTGGTTCACCGAGTTGTTGGACGCAGCGTCGAGCTCGATGAGGTCCATCGAGGTGCCCGCGGCAACGGCAATGCAGCTGTCGCAGATACCGCACGGTTCCCCGTCGCCGGTGAGCGCCTCGCAGTTGAGAGCCTTGGCCAGGATGCGAGCGGTGGAGGTCTTGCCGGTGCCGCGAGGACCGCTCAGCAGGTACGCGTGACCGACGCGGTCCTCGCGTACGGCGTTGCGCAAGGCCCGAACCAAGTGCGGCTGTCCGACCACCTCCGCAAACCGCTGAGGCCGGAACCTCCGGTAAAGCGACTGGTGCTGCATCTCGCGGCGATCCTAAGCAGTCCAGCCAGTTGCTGCGCCCGCTGGTTGGGCGGCCAAGCGCTCTGCGGTTATCGTTCGGATCGTGTCGCCGTCTGACGTGGCGGCCGGGTCCTGTGCGACGGCGACCCGTGAACCGAGTCAGGGCCGGGAGGCAGCAGCTCTCAGCGGACCTCGTTGTGTGCCGCAGATCGCCTGGCCGCCTCGCCAGACGGCGACACGCCTGCTTCGCAGGGATCGTCGTGCGATCCCTGCAACGGTACGGAGAGTTGCCAGAGTGGACGAATGGGCTCGCTTGGAAAGCGTGTGAGGCTTTCATCGGCCTCCGTGGGTTCGAATCCCACACTCTCCGCATGTCAGACTGAGCAGTGATGACCAGTTCCGGGCTGCCCACTCGGGACGCCAAGGGTTACGAGCCGGACCTGCCCATCTCGGTGTCCACGATCCTGGACTGGCCGCCGCGGCCGCTGGCGACGCTTCGGCACATCTCGTTGATGATGCTCCCGCAGGGAATGCTCTGGGTGGCGATGTCCGCGGTGGTGTGGAACTTCTTCACGCCTTCCATGGAGCGCATGGCCAGCCTGCACCCCAGGTGGATATTGGAGATCTACGTCCGCAACGCGGTGCTGTTCACGCTGGTCGCGGGGACGCTGCACGTTGCGCTGTACGTCCGGCGGGTGCAGCAGCAGCGCTACAAGTACAACCGCCAGTGGCTCAGCACCACCAACCGGGCGTTCCTGTGGAACAACCAGACCCGCGACAACATCTTCTGGTGCCTGGTCAGCGGTTGCGGCGTCTGGTCGGCATATGAGGCGCTCACCCTGTGGTTCTACGCCAACGACTGGATTCCGTCGGTGGAGTGGGGCACCTGGTGGCCCTACATCTGCGCGCTCACGGTGATCGCGTCGCTGTGGTCGGTGGTGCACTTCTATTGCATCCACCGGGTGCTGCACATGCGCTGGGTGTACGACCACGTGCACTACCTGCATCACCGCAACGTGAACACCGGGCCGTGGAGCGGGCTGTCGATGCACCCCGTCGAGCACATGATGTACCTCAGCATGATCGTGCTGTGGTGGGTGGTGCCCGCTCACCCCTTCATCCTGATCCTCACCCTGCTGTCCAACGCTGTGGCCACCTCGTTCTCGCACTCGGGATTCGAGCGATTCGAGATCGGCAAGCGCGAGGGGCCGACGATGGCCGGAGCCGACTACTTCCACCACCTGCACCATCGCTACTTCGAGTGCAATTACGGCAACCGGCCCGTGCCGCTGGACAAGCTGTTCGGCACCTTCCACGACGGCACACCCGAGGCCCACGCCCGGATGCGCGAGCGGGCGAAGAGGCGGCGGGGCATCACTGCCGCCTGAAACCGCTGCCCGACACTGCTGCCTGACGCCGCGCAGCAGCGGCCACACTGCTGGTGTGACGGACGAAACAGCCATCGAGTTGGCGTTGGAACAGGCCCGGCAGGCTGCGGCGGCGGGCGAGGTGCCGGTCGGCGCTGTGGTGATCGTCGACGGCGAGGTGATCGCTGCGCGCCACAACGAGCGCGAGGCCACCAACGATCCCACCGCGCACGCCGAGGTGCTGGCCCTGCGCGATGCCGCCGCGGCCATAGGCGACTGGCGGCTCAGCGGCGCAACCCTGGCGACGACGCTCGAACCATGCCCCATGTGCGCCGGGGCGTTGCTCGCGGCCCGGGTGCCCCGGGTGGTATTCGGGGCCTACGACCCCAAGGCAGGCGCCACGGCGACGCTCTACAACCTGCTTGTGGACCCGCGCTTCAACCACAACTCCGAGGTCGTGGGCGGTGTGCGCGAGGAGGAGTGCGGCGAGCTGCTCAGCGACTTCTTCGGCAGTTACCGCTGAGCGGTTGCTCGCTGCCACGCGGCGCTTGCCAGCGCCAGCAGATGGCGGAAGGTGTGGGATTCGAACCCACGGTGACCCGAAGGCCACAACGGTTTTCGAGACCGCCCCATTCGTCCGCTCTGGCAACCTTCCGCAGCGCACCCTATCGACGCCTGCGCGGCTGACCGCTCGGCTTGCAGCCCGGCTGGCGCGGCGTAATTCGGTCGCGACGCGGACGAATTCGTGACAGCCTCAGAGCCGTGAGCAGCGCTGTCGAAGGCACCAGGGCCGCGGCCGGAGACCCGGCAGGCCAGCCCGACGGCACGTGGTCGGTTTCGGACTTGACGGCCGCCGTCGGCGAGACGATCCAGCGGGCCTTTCCCGGCGAGGTCTGGGTGCGCGGCGAGATCATCGGCTACTCGGTGGCGGCGAGCGGCCACATCTACTTCAACCTCATCGAGCCCGGTTCCGGCAACGATCGCCGGGGCGCACGCATGCGGGTGGCGCTGTTCAAGGGGCGCCAGCGCCTGGTGAACCGCGACCTCGCTGCAGCAGGCGGTTTGACACTCGACGACGGCATCGAGGTGCGCATCCGCGCCGAAGTGGAGTACTACGCCGGCAGCGGGCAGGTGCAGCTCATCATGAGCGGTGTCGACCCGCACTTCACGCTCGGCGTGCTCGCAGCCGATCGCGAGCGGATCCTTGCCGAGCTTGCCGAATCGGGCCTGCTGCGACGCAATGCCGCTCTGCCACTGCCGCTGGTGCCGCTGCGCGTCGGGCTCGTCACGGCCGACGGCAGCGCGGCCCACGCCGACTTCGTCCATGAGCTCAGGGCCAGCGGGTACGCGTTCGAAGTGCTGCTGTGCGACGCCCGGGTGCAGGGCGTCACGGCCGAGGCCGACTTAGTGGCGGCGCTGCGCACGCTCGGGCGGGCCGAGGTCGATGTGATCGCTGTGGTGCGCGGCGGGGGCGACCGCACCGACCTGCTGGCGTTCGACCTCGCGAGCGTGGCGAAGGCCATCGCGCTGTGCCCGCTGCCGGTGTTCTGCGGGATCGGCCACGAGACCGACACGTCGGTGGCCGACCAAGCAGCGCACACGGCTGCCAAGACGCCGACCGCCTGCGCCGCCGCGCTCGTTGCCCATGTGGCTGGGTTCGACGAACGCCTGGCGACGGCACGGAGTGTGCTGCGCCTGCTGGCCGAACGCCGCCTCGCCCGCCCGCGGGCGTGGCTCGGCGAGGCCCGACTACGGCTGGGCCACCACACGCAGCGTCACTGCCGCACTGCAGCCGGCAAGCTCGCCGGCGCGCGCCGGTCGCTGCAGCGCAGTCATGCCCATGTGCAGCGCGGCACGGTGTCGCTCCGTGCCCTGCGACCCCGGCTGGAACGGGCCTCGGCGCGCCGCCTCGGCACCGCGAAGGCTCAGCTGCGTTCTGCATCGGCACTGGTGTCGGCAGTTGCGCCCGAGCGAACCTTGGCCCGGGGTTTCTCGATCACGCGAGCGGCCGACGGCAGCATCGTGCGTGACATGCCAGCCACTGGCGACACGATCGTCACCGAGACAGCCCGCGCCAGGTTCGCAAGCACGGTCAGTGCGGAGGCGAGCGCACCGGCCGGCAAACCGACAACCGAGACCACCGACCTGAGGGACTGAGAACCCATGACCGATGCTGTGACACATGACGGCGACCTCGGCGGCTACGCCGAGTCAATGGCCGAGCTCGAAACCATCCTGGCCAGCCTCGAGAACGACGATGTCGACATCGACACGCTGGCATCGAAGGTCGAACGAGCCTCGCTGCTGATCGCGCACTGCGAAGGGCGCCTGCGTGCCACTGAGCTGTCGCTGACAAGCATCCTCGCCCAGCACGATCCGGCCACCACGGTCGAGGAAGATTCCTGAGAAATGGCCATACGGGCATGTGTGGACCGAGGGAGTTGGTGGGCGCTCCCCCGGTCCACTGGCGCGTCACGGGCCGGTGGAAAACCCGGAGCGCACGCTCACGCCGCCGCGGAGTCTGCCCACTGCGAGTGACCGCGACGGCTCGTCTGAACCAATGAGGAACCTATGAGTTCGCCATCGAATTGTCAAGATGATGCGGCCCGATACCCCAGTAACACCGGGGATTTTCTGCATGGTGCGTGGCCGTCGCCGCTGCAGGCGGCCGATGTTGCCGCAGGTGCTGTGCGACGGACCGAGCCGCGCATAGCCGGCGCATGGGCCTACTGGGTCGAAGAGCGACCCCTCGACCACGGGCGAGGTTCCGTGGTGCGGGTGCGACTCGACGAGCCCGGTGCAGGGCCCGTCGACGTTCCCCACTCCGCGGAGGCAGACATCCGCACTGCCGTCCACGAATACGGCGGCGGCGCCTGGCTGCCGTTCGAAGCAGCCGACGGCAGCCACTTCGTGCTGGCCAGCTGCATGAGCGACCACCGGGTGCGGCTGTTCGACGCGACGGGAGCGGCCGCGCCGCGTGCGGTGACGCCAGAACCGGACATCCCGCGGGGGCTGCGATACGCCGACCCCGCGCTGGTGCCCGCACCGCCCGGCAGTCCCGGCGGCGCGGCCGTCAGCCCGGTCAGCGTATGGGTGCGCGAATCCCATGACGGCACCGGGAACGAGCCGCGCAATGAGCTGGTCGCGATCCACCTCGACGGGACGGTCAGCGTGGTGGCCACCGGCGCCGACTTCTACTCGTCGCCACGACCGTCACCCGATGGCAGCGCACTGGCCTACCTGAGCTGGGATCACCCCAACATGCCGTGGGACCATGTGCGCCTGCACCTGGTGGACCTGGACGGCGGCATGGCGGTGCCAGGGACCGACCGGGTACTGGTCGACGGCCCCGCCCTGAGCCAACCGGCCTGGAGCCCCGACGGCGAGCTGCACACCGTCACCGATGTCCACGGCTGGTGGTCGATCCACCGCGTCGATACCGAGACGGGTGCCACCGAATCAATGCTCGGCGACGCAGCGGCCGGCGGGGAGCACGGCCGCGAGTTCGGCGTGCCGGCATGGGTCTTCGCGCAGGCCACCTACGGCTGGAGCATCGACGGAATGCTGTGGTGCACCTGGACCTCAGGCGGTGTCGGCCACCTGGGCATCATCCGCGACGGGCAGCTGGAGGAGATTCCGAGCGGGTTCACCGACTTCGGTCGCCTGGTGGTCACGGCCGGCGGATCGGTCGTCACCGTGGCGGCCGGCTGGACCCGTCGCGCAGCTGTCATGGAGATCGCATCCGACGGAACCCACCGCCAGCTCAGCGCGAGCGAACCATCAGCACTCGAGCCCAGCGATGTGTCGGTCCCCGAGCCATTCACCTTCGACAGCAACGAGGGACGCCAAGCTCACGCGTTCTTCTTCCCGCCTGCCAACTCAGCCGTGACCGCACAGCCTGACGATCCACCGCCGCTCATGGTGCTCAGCCACGGCGGGCCCACCGGCTCGGCCCGCAGCTCGCTCGACCTGGGCATCCAGTACTGGACCACCCGCGGCATTGCCGTGGTGGACGTGAACTATGGCGGCAGCACCGGATACGGCACCGCCTTCCGCAACCTGCTGCGGGGCCAGTGGGGAGTCGTCGACACGCAGGACTGCATCGCCGCGGCACTCCACCTGGCCGCCGCGGGTGCTGCGGACTCCCAGCGCTTGGTCATCAAGGGCGGCTCGGCCGGCGGCTACACCACGCTGTGCGCGCTGACCGGCAGCGACGTGTTCGCCGCCGGCATCTCCCGCTACGGGGTCGCCGATCTCGAGGCCCTCGCCCGCGACACCCACAAGTTCGAGGCCCGGTATCTCGACGGACTCATCGGTCCCTGGCCCGAGCAGGCCGACCTGTACCGGGAGCGATCGCCCATCTGGCGAACCGACCAGCTGCGGACGCCGATGATCGTGCTGCAGGGCACCGAGGACCGGGTGGTGCCCCAGAGCCAGTCCGAACAGGTTGTGGCGGCCTTGGCAGATGCGGGCGTGCCGCACGCCTACCTGCTGTTCGAGGGCGAGGGGCACGGCTTCCGGCGCGGGCCCAACATTGTGGCGGCGCTCGAAGCCGAGCTGTCCTTCCTCGGCCAGGTGCTGGGCTTCGAGCCAGCAGGCGACATCGCCCGCGTCGAGGTGCGCGGCGGTCGTCAGCAGCAGCCCCAATAGGTTCAGGCCGTGTACAGCTTCGCCCGGAAGCCGATCTGGCTGGCCGGCCACGCACTTGCCGCCAGCCTGCTGGTGATCTTCGTGATCGCCGGCTTCTGGCAGCTCAGCCGCCACAACGAAGTGAGCGACCGCAACGCCGCTGTCGCCGAGCGAACGGAGATGCCACCGCTCGACGCCGACCGCTTCTTCGACGCCGTTAACGACGCTGATCTCCCAGACGAGCTCGAACACCGATTGGTGACCCTGCAGGTGGAGCGCTTCGACTGGCAAGACAGCGTGCTGATCCGCAACCGCAGTCTCAACGGCCAGGCCGGTTGCCACATTGCTCTGCCGGCGGCGGCAACATCCCGTGACAACTCTGAGCCATTCGGCGTGCTTCTCACGGCAGGGTGGTTGCCTCAGCGGGCCTGTGCAGCGTGGCTCGAAGGCCAGGTCGGCGTCGTCGGATCCCGGCTCGGGCCAACCAGCCAGATCACTGGCCGCGTCCGCGTCAGCCAGGAGCGAGGCCTGCTCGGACCGTCCGACCCAGCTCAAGGACGGCTGGATTCGCTCGCGAGGACAGACGTCGAACGCATCGATCAGCAGACCACGCTCGACCTCGTACCGGTGTATCTCGAGCTCGTCAGCGCACGGCGCGCTAGCGGCTCGCGGATCAAACTCGGAGCGAACATGCCCGGTCTTGCGGTGCCCCAGCCCCTGCCGCCGGAGCTCGACGCCGGACCGCACCTCGGCTACACGTTCCAGTGGTTCAGCTTCGCCGCCGTAGCCATTGTCGGCTACACGCTCGTGCTCCGCCACCAAGCCCGCAAAGGCGACTCCGAGCAGATCGCCGACGACTGAGCGCATGCACGGTACGGCACCCACGTCATAGCGGCGGAGGCGGCAGGAGAATCGGCGACGTTGCGACCAGCCGGATTGCTGGTCGCCGAGGGTCCTGCCGCCTCCGCCGCGGGCGAGCGCTGCCTAGCGGCCGATGGCTTTGGCCATGCGAGCGGTGGCCTCATCGAGCATGGCCGGGGAGGTGGCGAAGTTCAGCCGCACATGGCCCGCGCCCTCGGGCCCGAAGTCCAGCCCGGAGTTCAAGTACACGCGACCCCGCCCCAGAAACACCGAAGCGGGATCGTCGCCCAGGCCCAGTTCGCGGCAGTCCATCCACGCCAGGTAGGTGGCATCGGGCGGCCGGCACTGCACCTCGGGCAACCGCTCATCCAGCAGCTCCGCCAGCAGGCGGCGATTGCTGTCCAAGCCGGCCACCAGCTCGTCCAGCCAGTCGAGCGCCTCGGTCCAGCCGGCAATGGTGGCGACCTGCCCGAGGATCCCGATGCCGCCGATCAGCCGCTTGGGGATCTTCTTGACAATCGGGCCGTAGCGCGACGACGCCGAATGCAGGAACGCCATGCGCAGGCCCGCCATGTTGAACGACTTCGTGGCAGCGGTGACGGTGACGGTCCGCTCCGAGGCCAGCTCGCTGACCGAAGCCACCGGGAGGTGCCGGCGGGGCGCATACACCAAGTCGCAGTGGATCTCGTCGGAGATCACCACCAGGTCGTGGCGCTCGGCAATGTCGATCACCGCAGCGATGTCGTCGGCGTCGAGCACCATGCCGCACGGGTTGTGCGGCTGGCACAGGATCACCGCGGTCACATCGGGCGCCGAAGCCACCGATTCGAAGTGGTCGAGGTCGAGCCGCCAGCCGTCGTCGTGGCGGATGAGCGGATTGGGTACCACCCGGCGCCCGTGCCCCTCGACGCTGGAGAAGAACGGCGGGTAGGCGGGCGTCTGGAAGATGACGCCGTCGCCGGGCTCGGTGCAGTAGGTGATGGCCAGCTCCAAGCCCTGGATCACGTCGTGCACCCGCACGACGTCGAGCGGGTCGACCTGCCAGCCGAACGCCTCGCTCATGCGCTTGGCGAAGACCCGCAGCACGGGGATCGGCTGGTCGTAGAAGTCGTAGCCCAGGCCGCCCGAGTCGATGCGCTCGCGCACGGCGTCGAGCACGACTGCGGGCAGCTCCACGTCCATGTCGGCGACCCATGCCGCCAGCACGTCCGGGCCTTCGCGTCCCCACTTGATGCCGGGGCGGTTCCGAACCCGTTCAGCGTCCAGTTCGAATATCACGGCGTGACCCTACGCGCCCAGCCGTCAGGTTCTCAGTACAGGCCGATCATGCGGCCGGCGAGGCCGAGGACTGCGACGGCCAGGACCGGGCGGATCAGCCGCTCGCCGATGCGCACCGCCCAGCGCGCACCGAGCCAGCCGCCCACGGCGAAACCCGCCGCCACGATCAGGGCGAAGCCCCAGTGCACCTGGTCGTTCAAAATGAACACCGGCACCGCGACGACCGTCAGCACGGCGATCACCACCACCTTGACCGCGTTGGCGTTCACCAAGTCGAGCCCGGCGTGCGACAGCGCCAACACCAGCACGAGCCCCACGCCGGCCTGAAACGCACCGCCATAGGCACCGATCAGGAAGAACACCACTACGGTCAGCCACATCGGCCAGGTGATGTGCTCGCTGCGGGCCTTGGGAGGCTTCAGGCTGAGGATCAGCAGCGGCACCATCAAGATGCCGAAGACGCGTTCGAAGGCCGTGTCGCTCAGCAGGCTCGAGACCGCATAGGCGCCGATCACCGAGCCCACTACGGCCGGGATGAGCACGGGCACCGAGCGGCGCAACCCCGAGACGCCTTCGGAGCGGTAGCCCGCCACCGACGCCACATTCTGGACCACGACGCCGATCCGGTTGGTTCCGTTCGCCGTCAGCCCGCCGAGATCGCCGACCACCGTGAGCAAGCTGACCGTCAGCAGCGAGCCGCCGCCTGCCATTGCGTTCACCACGCCGGCAACCACGCCCGCGCCCGCGACGAGCGCGATCTGGGCGGCGTCCATCGGCGCTCCGTCAGCCAGAAGATGGTGGCGCGGCGAGCTGGGTGGTCTGCTGGCGCAGCAGGTGGTCGGCCAGCACCAAGCAGACCATGGCCTCGACCATCGGCACCGCCCGCGGCAGCACGCACGGATCGTGCCGGCCCCGAGCGGCCAGCACGGTCGCTTCGTTGGCGTTCGTGACCGTCTTCTGCTCGGAGGCAATCGTGGCCGTGGGCTTGAAGGCCACGCGCAGCACGATGTCGGCACCGTTGCTGATGCCACCCTGGATGCCGCCGCTGCGGTTGGTCACGGCGACCGGCCGTCCGTCGGGGCCGGGCGCGAATTCATCATTGTGCGTGCGACCGGTCATCAGCGTGCCGGCGAAGCCGCTGCCGATCTCCATGCCCTTGGCAGCCGGCAGCGACATCACCGCGCCGGCAAGCTCAGCGTCGAGCTTGTCGAAGACCGGTTCGCCCAAGCCCGGCGGCACGCCACGCGCCACGCAGGCCACCACGCCTCCCAGCGAGTTGCCGTCGTGGCGGGCAGCGTCGATGGCTTCGGTGATGCGGGCTGCGGCGGCGGGATCAGGGCAACGGGTCGGGTCGGCCTCGACGTCGTCGCGGGTCAGCTCCGCGGGATCGACGTCGGCAGTGATGTCGCGCACCGAGCTGACCCAGCCCAGCACCTCCACCCCGACCGTTGCCAGGATCTTGCGAGCCACCGCGCCCGCCGCAACCCGGCCGACGGTCTCACGGGCCGATGCACGCCCGCCCCCTTGCCAGTTGCGGATGCCGTACTTGGCCTCGGTGGTGTAGTCGGCGTGGCTCGGCCGGTACTTGGTGGCCATTTCGGAATATGCGCCAGGCCGAGCATCGGTGTTGGCCACGGTCATGCCGATCGGCGTGCCCAGCGTGAGTCCCTCGAAGACTCCCGAGTGGATCGTCACCCGGTCGGCCTCCTGGCGCTGGGTGACGATGCGGCTCTGGCCGGGACGGCGGCGGTCGAGATCGACCTGCACATCGGCTTCGCTCAACTCGATGCGCGCCGGGCAGCCGTCGATGATCACCCCCAGCGCCCCGCCATGCGATTCGCCGAACGTGGTGACCGCGAAGCGCTCCCCGAACGTGCTGCCGCCCATGTCAGAACCCTACGACGGCAACTGCGCGCCAACGGCGGCATTTTGCGAATTCTGCGACCGGCGGGCCGCTGCGCTCAGTCTCGATTGTCGGGCGCTGTCTCGTCCGGGGGCGTCTCGCCGGGCGGCGACTCGCGCTGCTCGGCCAGGAACTTCTGGAATTCCAGCGCGATGTCGTCGCCGCTCGGCAGGTTCTCCTCCGCAGTGCGGTCTGCTTCGGATTCGAGCTGCCGGATATACGCCACGATCTCGGGATCTCGCGCTACCGCCTCATCGACCCGCTGCTCCCACGTCTGCACGCTGCTGTCCAGCTCGCGGTACCCGGTCCGCACGCCGGTGACGGTCTCGAAATGGGCCAGCAGTGCCCGCGTGCCCTTGGGATTCGGCGGGCCCGCGACGTAATGGGGCACCCCCACGCGCAGCGACACCACAGGAAACGCAGCCCGGTCCAGCACGTCGTGCAGCGTGCCGATGATGCCGGTGGGGCCCTGGTAGGTGGGGCTGTCGAGGCCCAGGCGAGCGGCCAGCTCCCCGTTGGCGGCGCTGCCCTTGACCGAGGCGGTCCGCGAGTGGGCCACGCCCGCGACCATGGCCCCGAGCGTCACCACCATCTGGCAGCCGAGTCCACGGGCGATCTCCGCCACTCCCTCGCAGAACGTGCGCCAGCGCATCCGCGGCTCGATGCCCGACAGCAGCACGAGGTCGTGCGGCGGGGCAGCCGGCACGACGTGGCACTCGATCTCCGGCCAGCGGATGCGTCGCTCCCCGTCGGCAGCGATCTCGATGTGCGGGCGGCTCTCCTGGAAGTCGAAGAACTCCTCGGGGTCGATATGGCAGACCCGCCGTGCCTCGCTTCGCTCACGGATCCACGTGAGCGCGCCAGTGGCGCATTCGCCGGCGTCGAACCAGCCCTCGAACGCCACCAGCAGGAGCGGGTTGTGCAGGTTCGGCGCACCGTCCCACACGACGATCGGTTGCTCTGATGGATCTTCGGCCCCGGTCACGGCCTCACTATGGCCGATGCGTGCGCAGATCGCGCCCGGATTTGTCGGTCAGCGCGCCCAGGTGAGCAGCGAAGCACGCTCCAGCGAGTCCAGCCAGACCGATTCGAGTGCCTTGTGCGATGCGAGGTAGAGCCGGTCACCGACCACGGCGCTGGCGGTTACCTGCGCCTGCCAGTCGGTGTCGAACCAGCAGTAGCGCTCCCACGGGCCGGGCTCTTCGGTGCCATCAGGTCGGACCAGGATCTCCCGCGACTCGCGGCACTTGCGCACCGGCGGGTCGGCGTGGCTGAGGCGTGCTCGCTCGGTGAGCTCCGCGCCTGCCGTGCCCAGTGCCACGGCGCCGAGGAACGGGGGCTCGCTGCCGCTGTCGTCGAACGGGTACTGGTTCAGCGGCAGCACGGCCAGTTCGCTCGGCTGCCAATGCAGGAAGGCGAGCGCGTTGAACTCCACCTGGCTGTGGCCGCCCGGCGCGGTCCACTGTGCGATGCGCTCCGGCCGGTCCAGGTCGGCGATGTCGAACAGCGAGACCTGGGTGCCCACGGTGAAGCCCTCCTCGGTGGCTTCCTGGCCGACGCCGAGCAGCAGGTCGTCGCCGAGCGGATGGAGATACGCCGAGTAGCCCGTGATCTTCAGCTCGCCGCGCACGGCGGGCGCGGTCGGGTCGGACAGGTCGAGCAGGTACAACGGATCGATCTGGCGGAACGTCACGACCGCGGCGACCTCGCCCAGATACCGCACTGCGTAGATTCGCTCGCCCACACCGAGCCCGTCGACGCGGCCGACCTCTGCGAGGCCGTCGGGTCCGGCCGCGAGCACCGTCACGAGGCTCTCCGATTCGGGGGCGACCTCTGCGCGCCAGGTCCACCACGGCTGGGCGGTGGTGGTCGCGATGCGCAGATGGCCCTCGTGCTCAGACATCGAGTACTGGTTCAGCACCGTGCCCGTCACAGACGCCGAGCCGACGTAGGTGCTCGTGGCTCGCCCGCTGGTGTCGAACATGTGAATCTCGGTCTCGACGGGTGCGCCGTCGCCGGGACCTGCCGGCTCGACGCCCCAGTCGTGCCAGCGCGTCGTGGTCACGTAAAGGTGATCGTGCGAGGCGTACACCGTGCTGCCGTCGGACATGATCGTCGTGGTGTCCATCGCCCCGGCCAGACCGTCGGCAGCAATGTCGATGGTGGTGACGCTGAGCGTGCCCGGGCCTGCGTAGTGCGGGGGTGCCCAGACGCGACCGCAATCGACGAGGCGCCCGCCTGCGACGGCCGTGCCGGAGGCGTCGTTCAAGACGAAGCGCGGCAGCCAGTCGTCGAGCGTGGTGCCGGCGATGAGATCACGGTTGATCCCAGCCGACCGTTCCTGCGCGCCGAGGTCGGCCGTTTCGGGGGTGGCCCAGTGAATCGCACGGGGGCGTGAGGTGGTGACCACTCGCACCACGCCATCGGTCAGGCGAGCACCGATGTAGTTGCCTTCGATGTCCAGCCGTCCGGTGACCCGCGGAGTGGAGCTGCTCAGATCGATCTCGACGACCTCGGTCGTGGGTCCCCAGCTCGGTGCCGGTTCGGTGCCGCTGGTCTCGCCGCCCGGCTCGACGAACGGCACGACGATGTCCCACTGCGAGGCGAACACGAGCACACGGTCGCCGTGCAGTAGCAGGTTCGAAACCCAGTGGTCGTCGAGCTGGACAGAAGCGACCAGTGTCGGCTCGGGGCCCGTCACGTCCACCACGTGCACGCGGTTCTCGCTCGCCACCACCATGCGCCGGCCGTCGGTCTTGAGGACGTGGGGCTCGTCGATTCCCGCTTCCTGCACGTTGGACGTGCTGTAGTCGACCCCCGGTTGCGCCGAGACGGCTCCGGCCCCCGCCGAGTCATCGGCAGCCGCCTCAGCCTCCAGCACCTCGCCCCCGAAGCCGAAGTCGCCGCCCAGGCCCCACGGGCCCACAGCCGCAGCCGCGTGCTCCTGGACATAGCTGAGCACGGCATCGCACTCGTCGAATTGGCGCAACGCCGCTGCCGCCACCGCGGCGCCGGCCTCATCGGTGCCGGGCTCATCGCCGCTTGGTGTCTCTTCAGAGAGGTCGTCGCCGGCAGGCTCATCGGGGGCGGAAGCCGGGTCGTCGTCGGTCCCGGCACGGGCCGTGTCAGACGAGTCAGGGTCAGGCTCGGGGTCGTCCGCGTTGTCAGTCGGCGTGGGTTCGGCGGTGTCCGGTACCGGCTCGTCGACGGCACCGTCACTCGGGTCGCTGGCGCAAGCTGCGGCCAGCAGGCTCACAGCAGCCAGCACCGCGAGCGCCCGTCCGGTTCTGTTGCGCTTGGGTGGGTTCGTCATCAATTCACACGACGCCACGCGCCCCTCGAGGGTTCCACGCCCGACGTTACGTTGCGATGACGACCCGCTTCTCCGGCTGACGCGTGCGTAGATCGAAAGTCACGCTGATTCGGCTCAGCTGTCGTCCGTGAGGTCGTCGTAGAGGCCGTTGCGGCCGAGGCGCACCAGCAGCTCCTCGGTGCTCCACGGCAGCATCGTGGCCCCGCAGCGGGCATCGCGGTAGTGCTGCTCGAGACGGCCGGGCCGCAGCAGCGATCGCCCGCCGCAGGTGCGCAACGCCAGCGATGCCATCTCCGGGGCGCTCTCCATCGTGGTCACCGTCGCCACATGCGCCCGCCGCAGCTCCTCGGGACTGGGATCGGCCCGGAGCTCGCTGAGCACCCGGTAGGTCAGCGACTGCGCCCGGTCGTAGATGAGCTGCAGCTGCGCCCAGCCGGTCTGCTTGATCGGATGATCGCGTGAAGCCTTCACCCCCGACTCGCCCCGCAGGTAGGTGCGGGTGGCATCCAGGATGGCCCGCATCAGCCCCAGATAGCTGAACGACAAGGTCATGTAGAACTGCGGGAAGCGCTCCACCATCGCGTTGAACATGCCCGGCGGCAGCACCTCATTGCGGGCCGGCACGAACACGCCGTCCATCACCAGCGTGCGGGAGTCGGTGCCGCGCATGCCGATCGGATCCCAGTCGCCGACGATCTCGGCGCCGTCGCCGTCGGCCGGCACGCCGAGCAGGCGGATGTGGGGATCGCCCTCCACCACCGCCAGCACGTTGTGCACGTGAGCAGCACCGCTCAGCGAAGCGAAGATCTTGCGGCCCGTCACGCGATAGCCGCCCTCGGTGGGCACCGCCACGGTGCTGAAGCCCGATCGGGCGCCCGGCGCCTGGCCCTCGGAGAACGGCTGGGAATGGATGACGGTGCCTTGAGTCATGCCTTCCCACAGGTGCGGGCGGGTCTCGGCAAGGTGCGCGGCCATGGCCCCGTCGGGATCCAGCTCGCGTCCGCGCTCGCCGGCCAGCAAGGCGTCGGCGATCGGGCCCGAGAGCAGCGCTGTCGCCGTGTGCATATTGAACGTCAATGCCGTGGTGGCGCAGTGCCGACCCATCTCCTCGGCCACGAGCGCGTAGCCCACGAAATCGGCACCCAGCCCGCCGACCTCTTTGGGCACGCACAGGCCCAGGAACCCGGCATCGGCCAGATCGGCCCAGTTCTCGTGCGGGAAGCTGGCATCGCGGTCGTACTTGGGCGCACGCTCGGCAAATGCAGGCCCCAGCTCGGCCATCCGGGCCACGAGCTCGACGTCACCCTCGCCCACCTCCACCCGGGCACAGCCGGCCAGCTCAGTGACGGTGCCATGTGCCCGTTCGAGCAGATTGCGCCCGCGCGCACCGTCCTCGCCGCCGGCGACGCCGAACGGGGCGATCCGTCGGCAGCTCGACAGCAGGTTGGCCGTCATGGGCTCGCCGAAGCGCAGGCGCCGCACGACGCCGTCGCCCCCGTCGTTCGCCCCACGGCCGCCCGAGCCTCGGCGCACCTCGAATCGCTCCAGCAGCACCGGGTGGCGCTGTTCGAGGATCTCGGGATCGGTGAGGCGGGTGTTGGTCATGTGCGTGTGCACCGCATCGGCACCCGGGCGGCGCGCGGTGGCACCCGCTCCCCCGCAGATGGTCTCGTAGTACTGGTGGGCGGCGTTGCCCCAGATGAAGTTGTTCATGGTGCCCTGCGAGGCCGCCACCACGCCCAGTGCGCCGAACAGCGCATCGGTGATCTGCTGGGACGTCTCGACGTTGCCGGCGATGACCGCTGCAGGCGGGTGGGGCGACAGCATCGACGGATCGGGCACCACGAGTTCGAGTGGCCGCAAGCAGCCGGCGTTCAGCGGGATGGCGTCGTCGACCATGCAGCGGAACACGTAGAGCACCGCCGAGCGGCACACCGCCACCGGAGCGTTGAAGTTGCCCGGATGCTGGCCGCTGGTGCCGGCGAAATCGACCACCGCGCTGCGCTGGTCGGCATCCACCGAGATGCGCACGCAGATCACGCTGCCGTCGTCCAGCTCCATCCGGTAGCTGCCGTCATCGAGTGCGTCGATGACTCGGCGCACCATCTCCTCGGCGTTGTCGGCGACGTGGCCCATGTAGGCGTGCACGACGTCGAGGCCGTAGTAGTCGACGATGCGCGCCAGCTCGACTGCGCCTCGCTCGCACGCAGCCACCTGGGCGCGCAGGTCCGCGATGTTCTGGTCGGGGTTGCGCGCCGGCCACGGTCCGCTGGCGAGCACCTCGCGCACCTTGTCCTCGAGGAAGCGCCCCTCGGTCACGATCTGGAGGTTGTCGAGGACCAGCCCCTCCTCGTCGATCGTGGTGGAGTCGGCCGGCGCCGATCCGGGCACGCAGCCGCCGATGTCGGCGTGATGACCGCGGGAGGCCACATAGAAAATGCGCTCGTGGCCTGCGGCGTCGAACACCGGCCGCACCACTGTCACGTCCGGCAGGTGCGTGCCGCCGTTGTAAGGGTTGTTGAGCACGAACACGTCGCCGGGCGACATGTCGGGGTTCTGCTCGATGACGGTGCGGATGGATTCGCTCATCGAGCCGAGGTGCACCGGCAGGTGCGGTGCGTTGGCCACCAGCTCGCCGGTGAGGTCGAACAGCGCGCAGCTGAAGTCGCGCCGCTCCTTGATGTTCACCGACACCGCGGTGTGCTCGAGCACCACGCCCATCTGCTCGGCGATGTTCATGAACAGGTTGTTGAAGATCTCGAGCTGCACCGGATCGACGCTGGTGCCGATCGCCACACGTGAGGGTCGGGCCACCACCCGATCCAGCACGAGATCTCCGCGGCCGGTGATGGTGCCCTGCCAGCCCGGCTCGATCACCGTCGTGGCATTCGGCTCGACGATGACCGCCGGGCCTGCCACCACCGTGCCGGGCGCCATGGCGGTGCGGTCCCAGAACGGCGTGTCGTAGCGCTCGCAGGTCGGCCGGGTCTCGCCATCGGCCGACGCTGCGCCATCTGATGCGGCGTCTGCGGTCGAACCCATGTAGGTCGGGTGCGTGGCAAGCAATGGCTCGCGGTCGCCCGCCGGCGGTGCGGCCGGCGGCGGATCGACGGCCTGGCCGCGGGCCTCGATATGCAGCGCATCGACCACCAGCGCCGTAGCAGAGTTCGCGGCCCCAGGCGGACTGAAGCCGAACCTCGTCCGGTGCGCATTCGCAAAGTCGCGTGCAACCTCATCCGCTGTGCCCAATGGCACTTCAAGTGTCGTGTCCGAGCCTCGGTAGCGAACGGCGAGACGGCCGGTCACCTCGATCCGATCGGGCGACACGCCCGCTGCAGCCACGGCGTCGATGGCCCCAGGAGCGGCCGCGGCCAGTCGCCGGTGCAGCTCGTCAATGAGTTCTTCATCCAGGGGGGATTCGACCGGCTCGGCACGCAAGTCGGTGACATCGGCCAACCCGATACCGAGCGCCGAGAGCACTCCGGCGTGCGGGTGGATGAGGACGGTGGTGATGCCGAGCCGGTCGGCCACCCGGCAGGCGTGCTGGCCGCCGGCACCGCCGAAGCAGACGAGCGTGTACGCGGTGATGTCGTGGCCCCGCTCAGTGCTGATCTTGCGAATGGCGTTGGCCATGTTCTCGGCTGCGATCTCGCCGTAACCGAACGCCACCTCAGCGGCACTGCGTCGCACGCCGCTCGCGTCGCCGATCCGGTCGGCCAGATCGGCGATGCCGCGGGCGGCAGCTTCAGCGTCGAGCGGCTGACTGCCGTCAGCGCCGAAGACAGCCGGGAAGTACTCGGGCCGGATGACACCCAGCACCGCGTTGGCATCGGTGAGCGCGAGCGGACCGTCGTTGCCGTAACAGACCGGTCCGGGATCGGCGCCGGCCGATTCGGGGCCGACGCGCAGGCGGCTGCCGTCGAAGGTGAGCAGCGATCCGCCGCCTGCGGCGACCGTGTGCATGTCGATGATCGGGGTGCGGACGCGGATGCCCGCCACCTCGGTCTCGTTCGCCCGCTCGAACTCGCCGGCGAAGTGTGAGACATCGGTCGACGTGCCTCCCATGTCGAAGCCGATGAGCCGCTCGAAGCCGGCTGCCTGGGCGGTGCGGGCCATGCCGACGACACCCCCGGCAGGACCCGACAGCAATGCATCGCGGCCGGTGAAACGCCGAGCATCGGCCAGACCGCCGTTGGACTGCATGAACTGCAGCTGCGGCCCTTCAGAAGATGCGGCGGTGCCGATTCTCGACGCGACCGCGTCGACTGTGCCGATTCTCGATGCCACGGCATCGACGTAGCTCCGCAGAATCGGGGACAGGTAGGCGTCGGCCACGGTGGTGTCGCCGCGGGGGACGATCTTGACCAGCGGGTCCACCTCGTGGCTGACCGAGACCTGCCTGAAACCGATCTCGCGCGCAGCGGCGGCCAGCACTGCCTCGTGCCCGATGTGCCGGTAGCCGTGCACCAGCACGATGGCTACGGCCTCCATGCCGCGCTCACGCGCCGCGGCCATGCTGTCTGTGGCCACCGCCAGATCCAACGGGCACAGCACCGTGCCGTCCGCGGCGATGCGCTCGTCGACCTCGAGCACCTCCGAATACAGCATCTCGGGCAGCACGATGTCGAGCTTGAACAAATGCGGGCGGGTCTGGTAGCCGATGCGCAGCACGTCACCGAATCCCGCCGTGATGACGAGCAGGGTCGGCACGCCGCGGCGCTGCAGCAGCGCATTGGTCGCCACCGTGGTGCCCATCTTCACCGACCGGATCCGGTCCGGCGGCAGCGGCTCGCCCCGAGGCACTTCGAGCAGGTCGGCGATGGCGGTGGTGGCTGCGTCGTCGTAGCGGCGCGGGTCCTCGCTCAGCAGCTTGTGCGAGACGAGACTGCCGTCGGGCCGCCGGGCCACGACATCAGTGAAGGTGCCGCCACGATCCACCCAGAAGTCCCAGCCAAGGGTTGCTCGGCTCATGGCAGGACCCTACGTGCCGTCCTTGGCGAGGTCCGTCTCACGGCCTGCTCTCAACCGGGCACGACGGCCGTGGCGATGATCTCCACCATCGCATCGGGTTCGACCAGCCCAGTCGTCCCCAGCAGCGCCATGGCCGGGAAGTGTCGATCGAGATGCTTGCGATGGGCGGCCCCCACGCCGCGAAGATCGCTGCGGTAGGCCTGCACATCGGTCGCGTACACCACCATCGACACGATGTCGTGCGGTTCGCCGCCGGCATGCGCCAGCGCCTCGACGACGTTGCCCAGTGCCACGTCGTACTGCTCGGCGAATGTGTCGCCGACCACGGCACCAGTCGGATCTGCCGCGATCTGGCCAGCGAGGTACACCGTCCGCCCGTCGGCCAGCACGACCGCGTGGGAGAAGCCCGGCGAGGGGGACATCGATTCGGGGCTGATCATCCGGTGCGGTGTCGTCATTGTGGCGTCCCTGCGTCTCGAGATCGTCGTGCGTGTTCGCGCCTTCGTTTCATCGTCCAGTCCAGTTCGGCGCCTCCGAAGCGCCGAATGCACGGTGGAATTCTGCGTGATCGTCGGTGCGCATGAGCAGCGCCTGGGTCATGGCTTCCAGCTCGATGGCGGCGGGCAGGCTCATGTCCGCCTCCCGGCTGATCAGCAGCTTGGTGGCCTGATAGGCCAGCCGGGGCCCGTCAGCGAGCCGCCGCGCCAGCGCCGTGGATTCCTCCAGCAGCTCGGTGGGGGCGACGACCCGGTTCGCGAGGCCGATCTGAACCGCGTCGTCGGCAGTCACGGCATCGCCGAGCATCAGGATTTCGGTGGCCCGCCCCTGCCCGACGAGGCGGGGCAGCAGGTACGCAGAACCCATGTCGCCGCCCGACAGCCCGACGTTGGTGAACAGGAACCGGAACTTGGCGTGGGGCACGCAGATGCGGAAGTCCGACGCCAGCGCGATCACCGCTCCCGCCCCGGCGACCGTGCCGTTGATGGCGGCGATGATCGGGATCGGGCACTCGCGCATGTTCTGGATCACCGCGCCGGTCATGTGGGTGAACTCGAGCAGCTGCTTCGGATCGAACTTCACCAGCTCGCCGATGATCTCGCCGACGTCCCCGCCCGAGCAGAAGCCCCGGCCCTCGCCGGTCATGACGATGGCGTCGATGTCGCCGCGCAGCGGCGCCTCCCGGAACAGGTCCCGCAGGTCGGCGTAGACATCGAAGGTCAGAGCGTTGAGCTTGTCGGGGCGCTGGAACGTGATCGTGGCCACCCGGTCGTCGAGGCTGACGTCGAAGTGCTCCCAGTCGTCCGTGAAGGCTGCTGACGCGCGAAATGTCATGACGGGCCCCCGTCGAGCACGAGCTCTTGGCCGCTGAGGTCGCCGGCCAGCAGCTCCATCACCGCGTCGACGACCTCTGCGATCTCGATGATCCGGCCGTGCGGCGTGGCTTTGGCCAGTGCGATCTCGGCATCAGCGAGGCTCTTGCCGGTCCGTTCGGCGATGTTGGCGATGGTGGCCACGGTCATCTCGGTGCGGACGAAGGTGGGGCACACCGAGTTGACGGTGACCCCGGTGCCGGCCACTTCGGCCGCCACGACTCGCATGAGGCCCATGACCGCGTGCTTGGACGCCGCATAGGCGGCGATGTAAGGGGCGCCTTCGACACCGGCGATAGACGCAACGGTCACGATCTTGCCGGCGTTGCGTTCCAGCATCCGGTCGATCACCGCTCGCGTGCACAGGAACGCGCCGGTCGCATTGACCGACATGTTGCGGTTCCACTCCTCCAGCGTTGTGCGGCCAAGCCGATTCGATCCCGACACCCCTGCGTTGTTCACGAGGACATCCACTGCGCCGATGTCAGAAAACACTGCGGCGACCTGCTGCTCGTCGGTCACGTCGCAGATACGGGCGTCGATGCCGTCCAGCGGCGCCGGGGGTTCAGTGGTCGCCAGCGCGATGACACGGTGACCCTCGGCGGCAAGTTCAGCGCTGATGGCCCCGCCGATCCCGCGGGTCCCCCCGGTGACAACCACGGTGCTCATGCCGCCGCCTCGAGGGCACACCCGCCGGCTAGATGGGCGGGCGAGTGCTGGCGGACAGCGGCGGGGCTCACCATTCCCAAGACCGTACTACTGTTTTTCACATCGCAAATTTCCCGCGATGTCATGGATGGTCCAGCCGACGATGAACCCCGAACGGATGCCTCGATGAAGATCGCCTGCATCGGGGGCGGTCCGGCGAGCCTGTTCTTCAGCATCCTGCTGGCCAAGCAAGACGCGGACCACGACATCACCGTGTACGAGCGCAACCGCCGCGGCGACACGTTCGGGTTCGGCGTGGTGTTCTCCGACGAGACGCTCGCCAACATCGCCGAGACCGATCCCGATTCGATCGCTGCGATCGAATCGGAGTTCCGCTACTGGGGCGCGATGGACGTCCGCTACCGGGGACGGACGATCACCTCCGACGGTCACGGCTTCGCCGCGCTGTCCAGGGTGCGGCTGCTCGAGATCCTGACGAGCCGAGCCCTCGAGCTCGGAATTTGTGTCGAGTTCGAGACCGAGGCTGATGTCGATGGCCTGGCAGGCGAGGTCGACCTGGTCGTCGCCGGTGACGGCGTCAACAGCGGCACCCGAACCCGCTACGCCGACGACCTGCACCCGGTAATTCGCGGCGGCTCGGCGAGGTACATCTGGACTGGCACCGACGCCCCCTTCGACCGGTTCACGTTCATCTTCGAGGACTTGTTCCTCGAAGACATCGAGCACAGCGAAGACATCAAACACAGCGATGACGCGGCGCATCGCACCGTGCAGGCGCACATTTACCCCTACGACGAGACTCGTTCGACGTTCATCGTGGAGATGGCCGAAGCGACCTGGCAACTGTTGCAGCTCGGAGGTCACGACGCAGGCCTCAGCCCAGGCGAATCTGATCAGCACGCCTTGGACTGGTGCAGCCAGATCTTCAGCCGTCACCTGGGGGGCCGGCCCCTCATCGGCAACAACTCGAGATGGATCAGCTTCCCCCGGATCTCGTGCGGTTCCTGGGTCGTGAACAACGTCGTTCTGCTAGGCGATGCCGCCCACACCGCTCACTACTCGGTGGGCAGCGGCACCAAGATGGCGCTGGAGGATGCCATCGCGCTCGCCGATGCCGTGGCCGAGACTGGCGACGTCTCCACTGCGCTCAAGAACTACGAGTCCGACCGGCGGCCCCAGATCGAGAGCCTGCAGCGAGCCGCGGCCACCAGCGAGGACTGGTTCAGCCACGTCGATCACCACCGCCGCCGGCCCTTCGAGCAGTTCGCGTTCTCGCTGTTCACCAGGTCGCAGCGGGTGACCTACGACAACCTGCGCGAGCGCGACGCCCGCTACCACGAAGAGACCCTGAAGTGGTTCGCAGGGCAGCAGCCGCCCGCTCACCAACCGCCGACCCCCGACACGCCGCCGATCTTCTACCCGTTCTCTCTGCGGGACGTGACCTTTCACAACCGCATCGGCGTGTCGCCGATGGCGCAGTACAGCGCCGTCGACGGTATGCCGAACGACTGGCACAAGGTGCACCTCGGCAGCCGCGCCGTCGGCGGTGCCGCTCTCGTGATGACCGAGATGACCTGCACCTCACCCGACGCGCGCATCACTCCCGGCTGCACCGGCATCTGGAACGCCCAGCAGGCCGAGGCGTGGGCCGGCATCGCCCGCTTCGTGCACGACTTCACCGGCGCCAAGATCGGGATGCAGCTCGGGCACGCCGGCCGCAAGGGCTCCACGAAGGTGCCGTGGGAAGGCGAGGACGTCCCGCTGGAAGCCGGCAACTGGTCGCTTGTCTCTGCGTCGCCGATGCGATACCGGACGGGCAGCCAGATGCCGGCCGAGATGTCGAATGCCCAGATGGATGCCGTGCTCGACGACTTTGTGGCGGCCACCCGGCGAGCGGTCGACGCCGGGTTCGACCTCGTCGAGCTGCATGCCGCGCACGGCTACCTGCTCTCGTCATTCCTGTCGCCGGTCACGAACCAGCGCAGCGACGACCACGGCGGCTCGCTCGAGAACCGGGCCCGCTTCCTGCTGCGCGTCACCGAGGCGGTTCGGGAGACCTGGCCGCATGCCAAGCCGCTGTCGGTGCGGATCTCGGCCACCGATTGGATCGAGGGCGGGTTCAGCCGATCGGAGGCCATCGAGCTGAGCGACATGCTCAAGGGCGCCGGCGTGGACATCATCGACGTCTCCAGCGGCCAGGTGGACCCCTCCGGTCAACCCGCCTACGGGCGGCTGTACCAGACGCCGTTCGCCGAGGCGATCCGCAACACGGTCGGCATCCCGACGATGGCCGTGGGCGCCATCTCCAGCATCGATGACGTCAACACCGTGCTGATGGCGGGCAGAGCCGACATCTGCCTGATCGCCCGGGCGCACCTCGTCGATCCCTACTGGACGCTGAATGCGGCGATCGATCTCGGCCGCAGCGAGCAGCCTTGGCCGATCCAGTACTGGCAGGGGCGTACGAGCCGCCGGCGCGAGCAGGTGCCGGACGCTTTGATCGATCGCGACCTGCGGTAGTCGCGCCCGCAGCGGGGGCGGCAGGGAATTCTGCGACCAGCGATCCGGCAGGTCGCAACGTCGCAGAATTCCCTGCCGCCCCCGCCGCTAGAGCACCTGTGCGTTTGGGCTCGGTCGGTTAGCGGCGGGTGGCGGTGGCGAGCGTTTGGAGGTAGAAGCGGTGGGCTCCGGGGCGGAGCTGGCGGTGCAGTTTGGTGAACGTCTCGCGGGCTTCGTCTGCGAGCCAGCCGGCTGGTGTGACTGAGGGCGGCAGACCGGGGTCGGCGTACGGCAGGGGTCGCCACGCGCTGATGTTGTTCATGTGGGCCGCGAATGCGTCGCTATCTGAGCCGGGCTGGGCCATCCACGTTTCGAAGATCGGCTGCTGCATTGCCAGATACTCGCCGTACATCTTGTTGATCACGTCGAGATCCCATGCCCCGGCCGCGACATGGGGCTCATCGCCGTGTGGGCGGAAGTCGCCCTCGAAGAACGACACGTAGCCGTCGAGCCCGCTGCGCCGCAGCATCGTGCGGGCTTCGTCTGCGAGCGAGGCCGGCGCGAACCACGACGCGGCGGGGCCCGGCGCAAACCCGAGGCGAGCCAGCCTTGAACGGATGAGGTAGCGCTTGCTGCGCTCTGGCTCGGGGATCGAGAACAGCACCAGCAGCCATCGGTCGTCGCTGGGCCGAGCTCCGTTGCCGAAGATGCGCCGGTCGCCGGCTTCGAGGATCTCCCGCCCGTCGGCGCTCAGCGCGTAGCCAGCTTTGCCGTCGACTCGCTCGGGTACCAGCAGGCCCGAACGCTTCATGCGAGACGCCGCGGATCGCACTGCCTGCGCGTCGACGTCGAGCTCGCGCAGCAATGCGATGAGTCCGCTGACGGCGACCCAGCCGCCGTAGTCACGGGCGAACAGCCCGTAGGTATCGAGAATGCGGTCTCGTGGTGACTTCGTCATAGGGTCCTGGACCCTGTCCCGCCGCTACTCGCCGGCCAGCGCCGTCAGCCCACGCCGCTGGAGCTTCCCTGTCGGCGTCGTGGGCAGCGGCTCGGCACAGAAGGTGATCCGGCGAGGGTACTTGTAGGGGGCAATCGAGGCCTTCACGTGGTTCTGCAGTTCGCACACCAGCGAGTCGGTGGCCGACGATGGGTCGCGCAGGTGGACGAATGCATGAACCACCATCCCCCGATGTGCGTCAGGCGTGCCGATCACTCCCGCCTCGGCGACTGCCTCGTGGCTCAGCAGGGCCTCCTCCACCTCGGGGGCGGCGATGTTGTAGCCGGCGCTGATGATCATGTCGTCGGCGCGGGCCTGGTACCAGAAGTAGCCGTCGGCGTCGCGGACATAGACATCGCCCGTGAAGTTCCAGCCGTTGCGCACATAGACGGTCTGACGCTCGTCGTCGAGGTAACGGCAGCCGATCGGCCCCTTCACAGCGAGCAGCCCTGCTTCACCGTCTGGGACGGGAGTGCCGCCGGCGTCGAAGATCGCCGCTTCCCACCCCGGCAGTGGCTTGCCGGTCGAACCGGGCCGGATCTCGTCACCGGCCGCCGAGATGAAGATGTGCAGCAGTTCGGTTGCGCCGATCCCGTCGGTCAGCCTGAGGCCGAGCTCGCGCTCGACGAGCTCGAACGTCGACTGCGGCAGCCACTCGCCGGCCGACACGCCGCAGCGCAGCGAGGACAGGTCCGGTCGGGGATCGAGCGCCGCCATCGCCCGGTACGCAGTGGGCGAGCTGAAGCACACGGTGGCCCGTCGCTTGGCGATGAGCTCCGCCAGCGCGGCGGGGCCTGGCTCTTCGCAGAACCACGTGCACGCACCTGCCCGCATCGGGAAGACGACCTCCCCGCCGAGACCGAACGTGAAGGCCAGCGGTGGGCTCCCGACGAACACGTCGTCGCTGCGTGCCTGCAGGATCGGCTCCATCCCGTCGGCAATCGCCAGCAGGTCACGATGGAAGTGCACTGCGACCTTGGGGACGCCGGTGGTGCCCGAGGTGCAAGCCAGCAATGCCGGGTCCGCGGCGGCCGTGTCCACTGCGGGGAAGTCGCCGGACTTGCCCGCGGCCGCTGCGTCGAGACCTCCGTTCGGGCCCCAGACGGCGATCTGACCGTTCGTTGCCCGACGGAGCTCGACTTCAAGGCCCTCGGCACACAGCGAAACGGCGGGCTGGCACTTTGCGATCACCATGGCGAGTTCGCCGGCCCGCAGCAACGGCATGGTGGTGACCGCCACGGCGCCCGCCTTCAGCACCGCACACCAGGCAGCCACCATCCACGGGGCGTTCGGCCCCCGCAGCAGCACCCGATTGCCCGGAACAATGCCGTAGTCGTCGACGAGCACCGCAGCGAGGCGGTTGGCACAGTCGGCCACCTCGGCATAGGTCCACACGTCGTCGCCGAGTCCCGTGCAAAGACGAGGTCCCCAGCCCCGTTCGATCGCTCCATCCAGCAAGACGGCAGCGGCATTCAACCGATCCGGGTAGCAGTACAGCGATTCGTCGAGCCGGATCTCGGGCCAGTGCTCGGCGGGCGGCAGTCCGTCCAGCACGAAACGGTCGACGTGCGCTGTCGCTACTTCCAAGTCTGCGCTCATGTCCAACCGCACCGTGCCTTTGAAGTGCTGTTGAAGTGACGATCTCTAATCGAACGCTATATCGAGACGTGGCGCAGTGCAAGAACTTCCAAGTGCGCCCGCAGGTACGCGACGACGCCCGGCTCGACCGCCGCAGCCGCACGATGCGGGCGGCCGTGCGGGCGGCTAGGCCTTGATCCGCCGGAATCGGGAGCCGTGCAGGATGCCGCCGTAGTAGTTGAACACCTCGCGGGCGTTCGCATCATCGAACGGGTAGTCCGCACCGAGCTGTGTGGCTGCCGCCAGCCCCGTCACGAAGCAGGTCTCCTGGCTGTTCACCAGCGTGTGGGCCCCGCAGTGCCAGCTGCGGCGCCTGCCCTGGACGAAGCGGAACAGCGGCACGAGCAAGGCCACTTGACGTATGTCGTGAACGACGTGCTGGAACCACCAGCGCTTGATGACCTTGGCGTCGTCGATGGGCGAGATCGGGTTGTAGGTCACCAGGCAGGGCTTGTCGGAACCGTGAGCCCAGGGCTGCTGGTTGTGCATGATGTAGGTGATCTCGTAGTTGTCGGGCCTGGCGCCGTACTGCTCGACGTGATTGGTGCGAGTTCGCAGGCATTCCACCTCGTCGTCGGGCAGGACCGACGAGTCCCAGTGCACCAGCGTGTGGTTGTGCAGCTCGCTCTCGTAGCGGACCGACGTCAGCAGGTAGCGCTCCAGCGCCGTGGGCTTGTCCAGCATCATCAGGGTCTGGTTGGCGTTGGCGGCGAAGATCACCTCGTCAAAGGTCTCGCGCGCCCCGTCGGCGTCTTCCACCACCACTTCCGACGCCCCGCGGTACACCTTGCGCACGGGCCGGTTCAGGAGGATCTTGTCCGTGAAGTCCGCCGTCATGGATTCGTAGATGCGCCGCGTGCCCTGGTCCCAGGTCTGCATGGGCGTCGCCGATTCGATGTCGAAGAACTCCAGACGGGTTCAGCGCATTGAGAAGCTTCGACCGTGCCCGGGTGAGGCGGCCGAACGAGTGCAGCCGTCGCAGCAGGCGCTGGAAACGCTCGATCTCGGGCTGCAGCTGGTCCCTGATGGCGGAGTCGAAGTCGTGTGCGTACCTGCCGCCCTGGTACTTCACGCTGTAGTTGAACTTCGTCTCGAACAGCTCGATGCCGAAGCGCTCCAGCAGCAGCAGGACGTGGTCATAGACCGACGGAATGAGCGCCGTGACCGAGATGTCGAACGGGATCGATGTGCCGTCGTCTTGCGGCATGTCGGCGGTGAAAGCGTTGCCGCCGAGGCGATCGTTGGCCTCGAACAGCCGGAAGTCGAACCGGTCCGGATGCTGTGCCAGCGCCCACGCTGCGCCCAGCCCCGACATGCCGCCGCCGATGATTGCGATCCTGCGCTGCGTCA
>NZ_JAPYOK010000074.1:0-3553 GCF_028283155.1 Candidatus Poriferisodalis multihospitum
CCGAGCCTCTGGATGGCCGCTGCTGGCCGAGCCGTGCTCGCAGCTGCGGCGTGAGCTGGACGGGGTGGTGGTCACCGACCATCACGACCTGCTGCTGCGAACGCCATGGGCTGACGCCGAGCCGCCCGGGGCAGTGCTGCGCATCGGCGGCGCGCCGACGTGCAAACCGCTGCGGCTGTGGATCGAGCGCCATCGCCCAGCGTTCGCATTCGTCGATCCGGCCAGCACCTGGGCCGATGCGAGCTTCAGCGTCTCATTGCATTTGACGATCGGGCCAGAGGCCGTGACCGAAGCAGCCCGCACGCTGCTGTCCCCGGAATCGGGGTGGGGACAGCGGTGGGCCGACGCTGATTCACGTGCCGCCGCAGCCATCGACGGCGTGCTCGACGCAGAGTCGCTGCTGGAAGCCGGCGTGGCTCGCCAGTTGGGGCGCAGCCTTCCGGCGGGTCACGCGCTGTATGTGTCGAACTCGATGCCGGTGCGCGATGTCGACTCGTACCTGCGGGCTCGCGCCGAGCCCTTGACGGTGCATGCCAGCCGAGGTGCGAGCGGCATCGACGGCGTGATCTCGGCTGCGACCGGTGTGGCTGCGTCGGGCACCCCCACCACAGTGCTGATCGGGGATCTCGCATTCCGCCACGATCTCGGCGGGCTCGCGGGTGCGTTCGACCCAGGCTCTGGCATCCATACAGGTCCCGACGGGCCAGACCTCACCGTGGTGGTCGTCGACAACGGCGGCGGCACCATCTTCTCGTTCCTGCCTGCCTACGGCGTCATCGACCCCGAGGCGTTCGACCGGCTGCTGACCACGCCACCCGGGCACAGCAGCTCTGAACTCGCAACCGGGCTGGCAGATGCCTTGGGCTTCGTGCACCACCACGTCAGCTCGTGTGACGAGCTGCACGCGCTGCTGGCATCTTCCGGGGCGCATCGGGGCGTTCGTGTCATCACCGTCGACGTCGACGCCGACGCGAACCGGGATCAGCACCGGCGCCTGGCCGACGCAGTCGCGACGGCAGTCGGCGACACAGCGCCGCGCTCGCAGTAATGCCGCTGTCGGAACCGTTGCAGCTCGCCGCTGATGTCACCGGCAGCGGCGAGCCGGTCATCGTCCTCCACGGCTTCACCGGCAGCATGGAGGCGATGGCGCCGCTGGTGCATCGGCTGGACGGCTGGCGGCGCATCGCCGTGGACCTGGTCGGCCACGGCCGCAGCCCTTCCCCGGTCGGTCTGGCGCCCTACAGCGTCGAGGCCATGGCAGCGTCGGTCGCCGAGCTGGCGTCTGGCGTCGGTGATGGGCCGTGTCACGTCGTCGGCTACTCGATGGGCGGCCGTGTGGCGCTGGCGCTGGCATCGGCCCGCCCGGAGGTCTGCAGGTCGCTGACGCTCATCAGCGCCACCGCCGGGATCGCGGATGCCTCAGAGCGCGCACAGCGCCGCCGGGCTGATGCGGCACTCGCCGGTCGGATCCACGAGCGCGGCCTGGCCCGTTTCGTCGAAGAGTGGATGGGTCTGCCGATGTGGGATTCGCTGCGAGCGAATCTCAGCTCTGAGGAGTGGCAGGTGTCCATGGATCGGCGCCTGCGCTCCGATCCCACCGGGCTGGCGAACTCGCTGCGCGCCGCGGGAACCGGCTCGATGACGCCGCTTTGGGATCGCTTGGGCGCTCTGGACGTCCCGACTCTGGTCATGTGCGGCGAACTGGACACCAAGTTCGTCGCGATCGGTCACGAGATGAACAACCTGCTGCCCGCCAGCGAGCTGGTCGGCCTCGCCGGCGCGGGTCACGCTGCACACCTCGAAGACCCCGACGGCTGCGCGACGGCGATCCGCCGGCACCTGGCCGCGTCCTGAGAGCTGTCAATCCTGCGGCAGCGGGAACTCGAAAGCGCCGGGCAGCAACTCAGCGACAGTGGTGTTCTCGTTCACAGCGCACTCGGGTCCGCCTGCTTCGAGCAGCAGCTGGCGGCACCGGCCGCACGGAGCAAGCAGGTCGCCGTCTGCGTCGGTGACGGTCACCGCGACGAGGCGGCCTCCCCCGCTTCGATACAGGTCGCTGACCATGCCGCATTCGGCGCAGAGCGTGAGTCCGTAGGACGCATTCTCGACGTTGCAGCCGGTGACGATGCGGCCGTCGTCGACGAGGCCTGCTGCGCCGACGTGAAAGTTCGAGTACGGCGCATACGCCGTGCGGGATGCCTCGTGCGCCCGAGCGCGCAGATCGGCCCAGGGGATTGCTGCATCCTCGCTCATGCCGAACATGCCTCCCGCGTCGCCTGAGCGACGAGAGTACGGCCGATGAGGGCGCCCCAGTGAGCCAATAGCGTTCACCCCGTGCAGGTGACGCTGCGTGAATTCGAGCTGCCGCTGCTGCGGCCACTGCTGACCGCCCACGGCTCGATCGCCGTGCGGCGAGGCATCGAGGTGCGCGTCGGCGACGACGCTTGCGTCGGCGCGGGCGAGGCGGCGCCGCTGTCTGGCTTCGGTGTCGAGAGCTACGACGAAGCTCTGGCGGCGCTGGAGCGGTGGGCCGAGAACCCTGAAGGCGAACCGCCCCGCGAGCCCTGCGCTGCCGCAGCCGTGGAATCGGCACTCACGCAGCTCGACGCCGAGATCGAGGGCGTCACGCTGTCCACATTGCTGGCCGAGAACCCGCCCGCCCAGCGGCGCATCGCCACCCACGCGTTGGTGTCCGATCTGGATCCCGAGGCTGCGGCTCAACGCGCAGCGCACGCCGCCGCAACGGGTCACCTGGCGGTGAAGCTCAAGGTTGCTGCCCATGACCACGCCCAAGCAGGCGGCAACGGCGGCGCAGCCGCGACCATTGCCGAACAGTCGGTGCGGATCGCGCACGTGCGTCACTCCCTGCCTGCCGGCGTGGCACTGCGACTCGATGCCAACGGCGGCTGGGATCGTGCGACCGCGGTCAAGGTGCTGCGCCCCGTCGGCCACCTCGACATCGAGTTCATCGAGGAGCCCACACCGCAGGCCGCGGACTGGGCACAGATCAGCCGCACGGTCGGGCTGCCCGTCGCTGCCGATGAGCACCTGCGCGACGCCGATGCGCTCGACCGGCTGATCGAGGTTGGGGCCATCGAAGTCGCTGTGCTCAAGCCGGCGGTGCTGGGTGGTCCGCATGCCACCTACGACTTGGCGCGGCGGGCGGCTATGCGCGGTGTTCGCTCGGTGGTGTCGTCGTTCATCTGCGGGCCTGCGGGGTTGCGCATTGCTCGCGAGACTGCTGTTGCGGTTGATCCGCATGGGGTGCACGGCATCGGCACTGCCACTTTGTTTGCTGAGGCATTGCCGGAGGATGTGACGCCCGCGGGGGGTTACTTGCCGGTTCCTACCGAGGCTTCTGCCGGCGCCGTGTGAGACCGGGCAGCGCGAGGGCAGTGGCCTCCGTGCTTCAAACAGTTGCGACGCCATTGCTGCACGGTGGATGGGCTTTGGCGTCGCAAAACTGCGCGCGGAGGCCACTGCCCTCGCGCTGCCCTCGCTGTTCCGGTTCTTTGGCTTGGTCAGAGTTTCCAGCGCTGGGTCTTGCCTAGGG
>NZ_JAPYOK010000075.1:0-31442 GCF_028283155.1 Candidatus Poriferisodalis multihospitum
CCTCCACCCGGCACCCAATGGGACATTCAGCTCGTCACTTGCTGGACCGAACCCGCCTACCTGGAGACCGACGCCGCCTGGTGCGCCCCAGGCGGCGAACCCTCGGACCCGCTCGCGAACGGCGGAGCATTCGGCGGCAAGACCGAGTCACCCGTCCGCGAAGAGGCAAGACAGCTCGCCAACGACCTCGGCCACCCAATCCGCGTCCTCTGGTCACGAGAAGACACCGTCCGGCGCGGCCCAAAACGCCCACCACTAGCCGCAGGCCTACGCACCGACGGCACCGGCATCATTCGCATCGCCCGCACCCCCGGTGCAGCGGAGGTGCTGCGATCGGTGCTGCCCAACGCCGACATCGTCGAAGTCGACGTACCGGGTCCGCTCACATCAATCGCCCTGCGCGCCGCCATCTGGGCCGAAGCCCAGATGCTCGCCGCAGCCCTCGACCAGCTCCGCACCGGCACACCGCTCGGCACTCTCGGTGGCACCGCCACTGTCGAGCTCACCTCATCCGAAGGCGCCACAGCACGCGCCACCGTCAGCCCAGACGGCATCGAAGTACACATCGACGCGGGCGACCCACTAGACGCCGTCACCCTGCGCAGCTACGTCATCGGCGCCAGCCACATGGCCTGGAGCTGGGTCACCTCGGAGACGCTCGCCGTCGATGCCGAAGGCGACATTCACGACCTCACCATCCGCAGCTTCGGAATAGCCCGCTCAGCCGACACCCCAAACATCAATGTCACCATCCAACCCTCGCAGCAGCCGCCAGTCCCGGCCGGCGAAGCGGTCTTCGCCGCTGTCGCCGCAGCCACCTGGCTCAGTCAAGGCGGCCCCGCCCACCTGCCCACCGGAAGGTAAAGGGCACAGCGCAAGAGGGGGGCGCTGGGGCAGGATCGCCCGCGCGCAGTTCGCAGCGCCAAAGCCCGTCCACCTGGCAACGGGCGGCGCTGCGCTTGTTTGAAGCACGGGTGAGCCTGCCCCAGCGCACCCCGGGGCCACTACCGCGCTCTGCGCTAGCGTCAGCCACCGATGGCTGAACCAGCAGAAGACAAACTCCGCCGCCTAGTAGCCGCAGAAAACGGACTGTGCAGCTTCGTCTGCCTGGACAGCAGCGGAAGCCCGCACGTATCCATCATCAACGCCGGCGTGATGGACAATCCCGTAACCGGCGAGACCAGCGTGGCCTGCGTAGTGCGCGCCAACGCCCGCAAGGCCCGCCTGCTGCGCAGCGACCCCCGCGCCGCAGTGGCCTTCCGCCACCGGTGGGACTGGGTGGCCGTCCACGGCACAGCACAGCTCATCGGCCTCGACGACCCGGCCGAGGGCGTCACCGACATTCCCGAGCTGCTGCGCGAGGTATTCCGCTCGGCCGGCGGCACCCACGAGGACTGGGACGAGTATGACCGCGTGATGGCCAAGGAGCGCCGCCTGGCCATTTTCGTCACCCTCGATCACATCACGTCCAACACCGGCACCATTTCCTGACAGAACAGGGGCAACGCCCATGGCCGCACCCGTCGCTCACTATTCGAAGTGGTACCGAGCCGGCGACTTCGTGTTCGTCTCGGGCCAGATCGGCCTGGCCGACGGCGCGCTCGTTGAAGGCGTCGAATCTCAGGCCCGAGTCGTGCTCGCCAACGTCGTCGAGGCCCTCGAAGAAGCCGGTGGCACCCTCAACGACGTAGTCAAGTGCCTCGTGTTCATGACCGACATCGGCAACTTCTCGCTCATCAACTCGATCTACGCCGAAGCCTTCGGCGACCACCGCCCGGCCCGCAGCGCCATCGGCGTGGCAGCTCTCCCCCTGGGCGCCGAGGTGGAGATCGAGGCCATCGCCTACCTCCCCGAATAGCAGCGAAGTACGCTGCGATCCATGGCCGGCGCCATAGTCATAGTGGTAGTGCTCCTGCTGAGCCCGTTCATCATCACGATCTCCCTGGCAGCAGTAGCAGCAGCCCTGGGCAAGCTCCTCACCGACGACGCCGAGCAGCGCCACGAAGGCAGCTCCCTCATCCAGACCAACGTGTAGCCGCTAGCGCCAGCGGTAGGTCCCCAGCCGGTACCCGACCGACCGGACGGTCTGGATCAAGTCGGCGTTCTCCTCACCCAGCTTCGCCCGCAGCCGCCGCACATGAACGTCGACAGTCCGCGCGCCCCCGTAGTACTCGTACCCCCACACCTGGTTCAGCAGCGCCTCGCGGGTGAACACCCGCCCCGGCTGCGACGCCAGGAAGCGCAGCAGCTCGTACTCCATGTAGGTGAGGTCGAGCGGGCGCTCGTCCACCACCGCCTCGTAGGTGTCGAGGTTGATGCGCAGCGGTCCGTACTCGATGATCTCGGTCGACCCGCCGTTCGACGCAGCGGCCAGGTGCGCGAGACGGGCTTCGAGTTCGCGCGGGTGGAACGGGTCGAGGCAGAAATCGTCGAACAGCTCGTCGCGCATGGTCAGCTCGTCGAGCGCATTGCCGCGCACCAGCACCAGCACCGGCAGCGTTGCCGCAGCGTGCTCACGCAGCGCCCGCGCCACCGCCCAGGCCACATCGGTGCCGCCCGCGCCCTCGCTGTTCTGGCTCTCGCTGTGCGCGTCGTGGCCGCCCAGCCGGATGATCGCTCCCGCCCAGCCCTCGGGCGGCGCGCCCGCCGTGATGTCGGCCGTGGTGGCCACCGGCTTCCAGGCATAGCCGCCGAGGTCCAGGAACTGCGCCAGTTCGGTGCTGACAGCGGCGGGGTGAACGGCGTACATGAATCTCACACGGCAGCGAAGTAGTTGTCCAGTTCGAATTGGGTCACTTGCGTCTGGTATGACGACCATTCTCGCCGTTTGTTGCGCAGGAACCATCGGAACAGGTGCTGCCCGAGCGTTTCCGCCACGAGCGCGCTGCCCTCCATCTCGTCGAGCGCCTCATCCAGCGAGGCTGGCAGATGATGCCCGTAGGCCGGCCCGCCGTGGTCGCTGTAGCCGGTGATGGACGGGGGAGTCTCGGGCGGCAGCTCGTAGCTCTCCTCGATTCCCTTCAGCCCCGCCGCCAGGATCACGGCGAACGCCAGGTACGGGTTGCAGGCGGGGTCGGGCGCCCGGTACTCCACCCGTGTGGCCTCCTCGCCCTCGTTTCGTGTCGGTGGCACCCGGATGAGCGCCGCACGGTTGCTGCGGGCCCACGAGATCGCCACCGGCGCCTCGTACCCGGCGATCAGCCGCTTGTAGCTGTTGACGAGCTGGTTGGTGACGGCGGTGATCTCCCGGGCGTGGCTGAGCAGCCCGGCCACGAAGCCCCGTGCCACATCCGACAGCCCGTCGGCCGAGCTGGGGTCGCTGAACGCGTTGCGCCCGTCGGCGAACAGCGACATGTGGGTGTGCATCCCCGAGCCCTGCACCCCGGCGAGCGGCTTGGGCATGAAGGTGGCGTGCACGCCGTGCTCGAAGGCGATCTCGCGCACCAGCAGCCGGAAGGTCATCACGCTGTCGGCCATGGTGAGCGCGTCGGCGTAGCGCAGGTCGATCTCATGCTGCGACGGCGCGTCCTCGTGGAACGAGTACTCCACCGGGATGCCCATGGTCTCGAGCGCGCTCAGCGTGCGATGCCGGATGTCGGACGCGATGTCGGCGGTGGTCAGGTCGAAGTAGCTGCCGGCGTCGAGCGGCACCGGCCGCCCGTCCACGCGGTCGGGCTCGAACAGGAAGTACTCCATCTCGGGCGCGACGTAGAACGTGTAGCCGGCCGCGCGCGCCCGGTCCATGACCCGGCGCAGCACGCCGCGGGGATCGCCGTCGAAGGGGGTGCCGTCGGCGCCGGTGATGTCGCAGAACATGCGGGCCGAGATGTCCTCGCCGTTGCCGTTGCGAGCCGGCATGAGCTCGAACGTCTCGGGGTCGGGCAGGGCCACCATGTCGGCCTCGGCGACGCGGCTGAAGCCCTCGATGGACGACCCGTCGAACACCATGCCTTGCTCGAAGGCGGCCTCCAGCTCCGCCGGCGAGATCGCGAACGACTTGAGCTGCCCCGCCACGTCGGTGAACCACAGGCGGATCAGGCGCACACGCCGTTCGGTGACGCGGCGCAGCACGTAGTCCTGGGGTCGCTCCCGCGCCGGGTTGGCTGGATTCGGGATGGTCGGGCTCGGGATCGTCACAGTGGCCTTCCCCTTCCGGTCGGGCCCGAAGGCTGGCTGGGCTCGCAGCAGGGCGTGTCCCTGCCGCATTGAATGGGCCATTTGGCTGAGGCTCCATTGTCGGCGCTGTACCGGCGCCCGATCTAGGGCCAGGAGCGAGCTTCACGCGCTGTTCACAATTGGGCAATAGCCCGGAAACCCTGGGTGGTTTGTATCGTGCGCACGGATGTCGGTGTCAGCCGCCAACCGGGCCAGCCGAGCGCGGGCCCGCAGGCCGCCCGGCTGGGCAATGCGGCTGACCCGATCCGCAGTTGACGTACATGCGAAGCAGCGAAGGAGCATGCAGTGACCTACCGGGCCGAGTACATCTGGACTGACGGCACCGAGCCCACGGCCGAGGTTCGTTCCAAGACGAGAGTCTTGGCCGACGGCGACGAGCCGGGCATCTGGGGCTTCGACGGTTCGAGCACCAACCAGGCCGAAGGCAGCGACTCCGACGTCGTGCTGAAGCCGGTCTACACCTGCCCCGATCCGCTGCGGGGCGGCAACGACATCATGGTGATGTGCGAGACCTTCCTGCCCGAGACGATGGAGCCGCACCCCACCAACATGCGGGCCAAGACCCGGGCGATCCTCGACAAGTACGGCGATCAGGACTTCTGGTTCGGCCTCGAGCAGGAGTACACCATGCTCGACCCGGTCACGAAGTGGCCCTCGGGCTTCCCGCCCAACGGCTTCCCCGGCCCCCAGGGGCCCTACTACTGCGGCGTGGGCGCGCTGCGCATCCACGGCCGTGACGTCGTGGAGCAGCACACCACCTGGTGCATCGAGGCGGGCCTGAACATCTCGGGCACCAACGCCGAGGTGATGCCTGGCCAGTGGGAGTTCCAGATCGGCCCCGTTGACGCGCTCACCGTGGGCGACGAGATCTGGCTGGCCCGCTACCTGCTGTACCGCGCCGGCGAGGATCACGAGATCGAGGTGAGCCTGGCCGCCAAGCCCATGCAGGGCGACTGGAACGGTGCGGGCATGCACACCAACGTGTCCACCAGGGCCATGCGTGAGAACTACGACGCTGTCGTGAAGGCCGCCGAGTCGCTGGGTGCGCCGGGCAAGCCCGAAGAGCACATTGCCGGCTACGGCCACGGCATCGAGTTGCGCCTCACCGGCGAGCACGAGACCGAGCGTTACGACACGTTCAGCTTCGGCGTGTCCGACCGCGGCGCCTCGGTGCGCATCCCCTGGCAGGTTCACCAGGACGGCAAGGGCTACATCGAGGATCGCCGGCCGAACGCCAACGCCGATCCCTACGTGGTGACGGCCCTGCTGAGCCAGACGATTGGTGAGGCGCTGGCCTGAGATCCAGCAACTCAGGCTGTTCGAGCATCTCGGCGGCGCTCAGGTCGCCTTCCACGTAGGCCTCCACCAGCGGGTCCAGCAGCTCATACGGCGGCAGGCTCTGGTCGTCGCGCTGATCGGGCCGCAGCTCCGCTGAGGGCGGCTTGTCGATGCAGGCTTCCGGGATGCGTTCGCCGTCGCCCTGGCGGTTGCGCCAGCGGCACAGCTCGTACACCAGCAGCTTGGGCACGTCTCGGATGACGGCGTATGCCCCGGCGGTGTCGCCGTACAGCGTCGTGTAGCCCACGGAGGTCTCGGTCTTGTTGCCGGTGGTGAGCACCAGCCAGCCGAACCGGTTCGACAGCGCCATGAGCAGCACGCCGCGGATGCGACTCTGCAAGTTCTGGTCGGTGAGGTCGGCTGCCGCCCGGTCGTGGGCTGGGTCGGCGTCAGCCGGGCCAGTGCCGGCGGACGCTTCGAGCATGCCGGCCAGGGCCACGTGCGCCGGCTCGATAGGCACCGTGCGGAAGTCGATGCCGAGGTTCGCGGCGAGCTCGGCGGCGTCGGTGCGCGACCCCTCGCTGGAGTAGCGCGACGGCATCGACACGCCATGCACATGTTCCGGCCCGAGCGCGTCGGCGGCGATCGCGGCCACCGCACTCGAGTCGATGCCGCCGGAGAGCCCAACCGCCACATCGGAGAAGCCGTTCTTGCGCACATAGTCACGCGTCGCCACCACCAGCGCCTGCCACACCTCCTCCAACGGATCGGGCGGTGCTGCGAGCACGCCGCCGGCAGCAGCGGCTTCGCCCGCCAGGGGGACTTCGCAGACGGCAACTTGGGGGGCGAAGGCCTCGAGCCGGCAGATCACCTGTCCGGAGGCATCGGCCACGAACGAGCTGCCGTCGAAGACCAGCTCGTCCTGCCCGCCCACCTGGTTCACATAGACGACCGGAACCCCCAGGGCCGCGGCCCGCGTCCGTGCCACAGCCTCCCGGTCAGCCTGCTTGCCCCGCCGGTACGGCGACCCGTTCAGATTCACCAGCAGCTGGGCCCCCATCGCAACCTGCGCCAGCGCCGGACTCGTATCGGCCTCGCCCCCAACGATCGACGGCAGCCCGCCGTCCTCAGGGGAAGCATCCGCAGTGCGAGGCGGCCCCCACAAGTCCTCGCACACCGACACGCCAACGCGCACATCGCCCACCGTCAGCAACGGCCCAGCGTCAGTACCCGGCACGAAATAGCGCTGCTCATCGAACACGGCGTAGTTCGGCAGCAGGTGCTTGCGAAACACGCCACGCACCGCCCCGCCCCAGCAAAGAGCGGCCGAATTCCACAGCCGAACCGGCCCATCCCGCCCAGTGTCCTCAGGAAAGCCCACCACAGCAGGCACATCACCCGTGTGCTGCGCAATCCGTTCCAGCGCCGCAGCAGCCCCGTCCACAAACGCTGGCTTCAGCAACAAGTCCTCAGGCGGATACCCAGTAACCGTCAGCTCACTGAACACCACCACCCGCGCGCCCGCACCCACGGCCTCGTCGTACGCGGCAATGACCATCGCGGCGTTCCCATCCAGATCGCCGAGACGCAGATTGAGCTGGGCCAGTCCCACGCGCACTGACACTGGCTCACCCTACGCAGGCACCGGCGCGCGGAGGCATCGGGGCAAGTGATAGGTACGCTCCCCGGAACCGGGGGAAGCAACTGCAGATACCGGTCGCATCAGCAAGCGGGGGACGACCAGCGAGGTGGCGCGGTGGCCAAAGAGAGGGTCGAACGTGACGAGGAAGATCTCGTCCGCCTGTACCTGACCGACATCGGCCAGTACCCGCTGCTGAACAAGGACGACGAAGTCCGCCTCGCGCAGCAGATCGAAAAGGGCATCGCTGCCAAGGAACAGCTCGAGTCTCCGCGCGAGATATCGGGTGCGCAGCGCCGCCGGCTCATGCGCACCCAGCGCGAGGGCGCCCGTGCCGAGCGCACGTTCGTGCAGTCGAACCTGCGGTTGGTGGTGTCGATCGCGAAGAAGTACCAGGCCTCGGGGCTGCCGCTGCTGGATCTCATCCAGGAGGGCAACTTGGGCCTGATGCACGCGGTCGAGAAGTTCGACTGGCGCAAGGGCTTCAAGTTCTCCACGTACGCCACGTGGTGGATCCGCCAGGCGATCACCCGCGGCATCGCCAACACCGGCCGCACGATCCGGCTGCCTGTGCATGCGGGCGACACGCTGGCGCGCCTGCAGAAGGCCCGCTCCCGGCTCGAGCTGAAGTACGGCCGCCCGGCCACGCTGGGCGAGCTGGCGATCGAAGTCGACATGCCCGAGCAGAAGGTGACCGAGGCGTTGCGGTTCGCCGCTGAGCCGCTGTCGCTGTCGGAGCCGCTGCGCGAAGACAGCGACGCCGAGCTGGGCGATGTGGTGGAAGACCGGGCTGCCGAGTCGCCGTTCGAGGTGGCGGCCACCACGCTGCTGCCCAGCGAGATCACCCGGTTGCTGTCGCCGCTCGACGAGCGCGAGCGCGAGATCCTCAAGCTCCGCTACGGCCTCGACCGTGGAGAGCCCCGCACGCTCGAGGAGGTGGGCGAGCATTTCCAGCTCACCCGAGAGCGCATCCGCCAGATCGAAGCCCGGGCGATGTCCAAGCTGCGCCATCCCAGCACCGACACCGGCGCTCGCGACCTGCTGTCTGTCTGAGCGCACGACCTGTTGACGGACGCCGGGTCCGAACACGAGATCGAAGGGCTGAGCGCGCCGCGATCAGACGGCCGTCCGGGCTCGGTGCTGCTCTGCGGCGATATCCACAGCAATGCGGACACGGCGGCCCGAGCGTCGGCGGCCGCGGGCGCGCTCGGCTGCGAGGTCGTGCTGCAGGTGGGCGACCTGGGGTGGCGGCCCGGCGACCCGTCCAGCGTCGAGATGTGCGAGGCGATCGCCGCAGGCGGTGTGCCGTGGGTATTCGTCGACGGCAATCACGACCACCTGGGTGAGTTGGCCGCCACGGCGGCGACGCACCGTCGTCTCCACGCCGGTCGTGACTTCGATCCGGACCCCGACGGCCTGTGGGGCCCGGCGGCGCCGATCCCGATCGCCCCGATGCTGTGGTGGGCAGCCCGCGGCTCACGCTGGACGTGGGGCGGCTCGCGCTTCGGCGCGCTGGGCGGCGCCTGGTCGCCCGGCTGGCACTACCGCCAGCGGGGCTGGCGCTGGTTCCCCCGCGAAACGATCAGCCGGCGCGATCTCGAAGCGCTCGGCGATGCACCGCTGGACGTGTTGGTGTGCCACGACGTGCCCGACCGAGCGCTCGTCGGCGAGGGATCCAGGTTCGCCCGCCGGGGCGACACCCAGATCGGCGAGGCCAACAGCGCCCAGGTCCGCGCGGCCGCCTGTCGCACCGGTCCACGGCTGGTGGTGCACGGACACTGGCATCTGGCGCACTCGTCGCTGCTCGACATCGGACGCGAGCAGCCCGCCGAAGTGGTGGGCTTGGCAGCGAACGGCGAGCCGGGCAGCTCGGTAGTGCTCGACCCCGTGACGCTGCAGGTGCGACCGGCAGAACCCGCGGCCGCGGCGGTGCCGCAGCGCTAGATCGGCCCGTCGGGGCTCAGGCGTCGGTCAGGCGTCGAACCACGATGACGATCAGAGCGCCGACGATCACGGCGAGCAACAGCTTTTTCATGGTGCAGCGTCCTCTGTGCGTAATGACTGTGCGGGATGACTGGGGTCACCGGCACAGCGAATGCTAGGCGCACATCTCCCGAACAACGCACGCACGAAATGGCGGAGGTGGACGGGAATCGAACCCGCCGGACGGGGATCGCCCGTCCCGCCCGCTTTGAAGGCGGGGGAGCCCACCAGGCGCTCAGACACCTCCGCTCGTCATCTTGGCCCACGCTCGCAGCTCGCGCCAGCGGTGGAACACAGCGCGCCAGCCGTCGGGCACAGCGGGCCCGCCGGAAAACCAGTTGATCGCGCCCCTCTGCATCGGCCAAGATCAGTGCTCACATTGAATTTCATTTATTGTCATGTATTCAGGAGCACCAATGATCTATGCCTATGTGGGCGCCAAGGGCGGCGTCGGCAACACCGTGACCGCCCTGCTCGCTGCCAGCAGTGCCAAGCGCGCCGGCCGTGATGTGGTTCTTGTCGATCTGACCGGCGATTTCGGCGTGGTGCTGGGCACGGCGCCCGATCTGCCCGGAATCGCCGAGTGGACGGCGGCGGAGGAACTGTCGCTGGGTGCAGCCTCTGCGCTCGCAGTCGATGTCGCGCCGGGCGTCAGCCTGCTGCCGCGTGGCAGCGGCGATATCGACGATGCCCGGCTGGGCACGCTGTGGTCGCTGCTCGCCGGCAAGCCACGGGTCAACATCATCGATGCGGGGCGCGGCAGCGCAGCCCTGGAGCGGGTGGCGGGCCCGCGGGTGAGGCGCTTGCTCACGATGACTTGCTGCTATCAGGCGCTGCACCGCGCCCGCGAGCTCGTGACCGACGTCGACGACGTGATCGTGCTGACCGACACGCAGCGCGCGCTCGGCCTCGCCGACATCGAGGCCGCGCTGGGACGGCATGCCGATGCGGTCGTGGCCGTGGACCGCGCGGTCTCGCGCTGGGCCGACGCGGGCCTGCTGCTGGACCGCTGCGCGAAGTCGGCTCGATCGCTGGATGCGTTCCTGTGAATCGCACCGCGCGTGCTGTGGCCCGCCACCCAGCCAGCCGGGTGCCGGCCGACCCGGCATTCGTGGAGGAGATCCACGAACGGTTCCTTCCGGCGCCCGCGCCGGCGGCCCGCGATGTGGCCGCTGCCGTCGAGGGAGCGGCGCCGCTGCTCGATCGTCACCACGCGGCCGATCTGGTGTCCGAAGTGCTGGCTCGCCTCGCGGGCATCGGGCCGCTGGCGGAGATCTGGGCCGACGACCAGGTGACCGAGGTGATGATCAACGGCCCCGGCCCGATCGTCATCGAGCGGCGCGGCATGTTGACCGCAGCAGGTCGCATCAGCACCGCAGAGGTGCATCGCCTGGTCGAGTACCTGCTGGGGCCGACGGGTCGGCGCGTCGACCGTCGCCTGCCGATGGTGGACGTGCGGCTCGACGACCGCACCCGCTGCCACATCGCCGTGCCGCCGGTGGCGGTGGACGGCCCGTACATCACGCTGCGCCGCTTTCCCGCCGGCGTCCGGCGCCTCGACGAGCTGGCCGGTCCCGGCTTCGTCGCCTGCCTCGATCGTCTGATCGCCGAGCGGGCCAACCTGATCGTCTTCGGCCCCACCAGCACCGGCAAGACGTCACTGCTGGCGAGCCTGCTGGCCACGGTGGCCGAGCGGGAGCGACTCGTGGTGGTGGAGGAAGCCGCGGAGCTGCCACGGCTCGGTGCCGGCACCGTGCGCCTCGAGGGCCAGCCGCCCAACGTCGACGGCGTCGGCGCGGTGACGATGGCCGAGCTGGTGGCAGCAGCGCTGCGGATGCGGCCCGATCGCCTGGTGATCGGCGAGGTGCGCGGCCCCGAGGCGGCGGCGCTGCTGCAGGCGCTCACCACGGGGCACCGCGGCTCGCTGTCGACGCTGCATGCCGATGATCCCGCGCATGCGCTGTGGCGGTTCGAACAGCTCGCCCGCGCCGGCGGCGCGGTCGGCGATGTGGCCGCGCACATTGCGTCGGTGCTCGACGGCCTGGTTCACATGAGCCGCGGCACGGCCGGCCGCAGGGCTGTCGCCGCCATCTACGAGGTACGCCACGACGGCTCCCTCGAACGAGCCGCAATCCCCGTGGCAGCGGCCGTCTGATGGAACCGGCCCGACGTGTTGCAAGCGTTGCCGCCCGATGCTGAGGCTCGTGGTGCTGCTGGCCTGTGTGGGTGGCGTCACGTCGCCGGCGGCACGCGATTGGCTGCGCTGGCGTCGAGACCGGCGGCGTGCCGGTATGGCGGTGGCGGCTCGCTCGGCGGGCATCGGCGACTTCTGCGCTGCGGTATCGCGTGGGCTGGGGGCCGGCGACACGATGCTGCAGGCGCTGCGGGCCGCCGCCGACGGGCCGATGCGGGCGCCGGTGGAGCAGATCGCTGCCGAGCACGAGCGCGGGGTCACGCTGAGCCGTGCTGTGCGGCGTTGGGTGGCGCGCGAGCAGACCTCGGAGGCAGCGCTGCTGTCCACGGCGGTCACGCTGGCGTCGGATCGGGTGGGCGCGCAGCCGCAGCTCTTCGATCATGTAGCTGCGACCGTCCGGGCCCGCGCCGACATGGCCGCCGAGGCTCGGGTGCACGCGGCGCAGGCCCGTGCATCGGTGTGGGTGGTGGCGGCGCTGCCGTGGGCGGTCGCGCTGGCACTGCTCGCCGAGGGCGGCGCTGCCGCCCGGGTGCTCACCTCCACGCCGCTGGGCTGGTTCTGCGCCAGCGGCGCGCTCCTGCTCGAGCTGGCGGGTGTGTCGTGGATGCGCGCCACGGTCGCGAGGGCGCTGCGATGACCACTGCACTCATTGCCGTCCTGCCGCTCGCCGCACTGGTCGTCAACAGCGTTGTGCTGTCGAACCCGATCGTCATCGGCGCCTTGGCAGCAGGGGCGGTGTGCTGGGGCGGCTTCGTCACTCGCCCCGATCCAGGCCGCCGCCGAGTGCTGCAGCTCGCGTCGCCCGACTGGCCTGTCGGTGCCATGGCCCGCGGCGCACAGCATGCCGCCGGCCCGCTGACGAGGTGGATGCGCCGCGGCGATGTGCCGCATCCGGATCGCGTGGCCGCCGAGCTCGGCGCAGTCGTCGACGTGATGAACGTGGCCCTGACGTCAGGCCTGTCGATCATCGCCTCACTGCAGCTCGCACTCGGTCATCTCGACGGGGCGAGCGCCCTCAGGCGCCGGCTGGCTGGGCAGGCCGCCTTCGAACGTCTCGACGAAACCTTGGAGGAGTTCGGGCAGGCCTGCGGCCCACACGCCCGCGCCTTCGCTGCCGCGGTCACGGGTTCCATGCGCACCGGCATCCCGCTGGCGCCCGAGATGGATCGCCTCGGTCGGGAGCTGCGCGAGGACCGCCGCCGCCGGCTCGAGGGCAAGGTGCGCCGCTTGCCGGTGCTGCTGCTGTTCCCGCTCGTGCTGTGCGTGCTCCCGGCGCTCGGGCTGGTCGCCATCGTGCCGGTCCTCGTGGCGGCTTTCGGCGGCTGACATGACCCGCCCGCCCCGATCATCAGAACCACAAGGAGTTTGCATGTCCGAACGCTCGACCACCCATGCCACGGGCCTTCATGCCCAGGCGCGCCGCACGCACCGGCTTGACACCGTTCAGGCCGGTGCGGTCAACGCGCCTGACGAGGCCGGGCAGACCACGGCCGAGTACGCGTTGCTCACCGGCGCCATCGCACTGCTCGTCGCGGCAGTCACCGCCTGGGCAACCAGCACCGGCAAGATCGGCCGCCTGCTCGATGCCGTCTTCAACTACCTGACCAAGGCCATCTCCTGAGAGCGAGCCCCGCGAGGCGGACGCTCCCGCCGGCTCAGCCTCCGGGCCCGATCGCGGCGCAGGAACATGGGCAGGCCACCGTCGAGCTGGCGCTGCTGCTGCCCTTCCTGGTGCTGCTGCTCATGTGCATCGTCCAGACAGCGCTGGTCGCACGCGACGCGGTGCTGGTGTCGCATGCAGCCCGGGTGGGCGCACGCATCGCTGCGGTGGAGCCGTCGATGGACGCCGTCCGCACGGCCGTAGAGCATGCTGCAGCGCTCGATCCGGACCGGCTGGAAGTGGAGCGACATGTCACCGCAGAACTGGTGCGCGTCACCGTGCGCTACCGCTCTGCAACCGAGGTTCCGCTGGCCGGCGCACTGGTGGGCGACGTCCATCTGACCGAGTCCGCGGCGATGCCCGACGAGCGTCCGCATCGCTGACCGGCGGCAGCCGAAATTGCCGCTTGCGCATGTCACACCCATGGGGTTCAATGGCAAGTCACACACCTGTAATTACAGGTGAGCAATCTCGGTCGCCGATGAGCGCAGCGGACACGGCCGCCGAGTTGGATTCGGGGAGGGCCGATGGCATTCGCAACTGACGTAGCAGTCGAGCTACCAGCAGGGAACTGGTGGGACGAGGCCAATTGCCTCGGGGTCGATCCCGACCTGTTCTTTCCCGAGCGCGGGGCGAGCACCCGCGAGGCCAAGGCGGTCTGCCGCGGCTGCGTCGTCAGCGATGAATGCCTCGAATACGCACTCCAGAACAGCGAGAAGTTCGGCATCTGGGGCGGCATGAGCGAGCGGGAACGCCGCCGGGTGCGCCGCCAGCGAGCCCTCACGAGGCGCGCCGCCGCAGGCTGACGCCGCAGGCCGCCGCGTCATCGGCTGGCCGCTGGCCGACGGCAGAGCAAGTGCGGTCGCAGGCTGACGCCGCAGGCCGCCGCGTCATCGGTTGGCCGTCGGCGGACGGCAGAGCAAGTGCCGCCGCCGGCTGACCTGCCTCGGCTACCGGTCTGATCGCGCACTGGTACGCTCGCGAGCGTGATGGCCATCGCGCTCGGACCGCCCGAACTGCTCATCCTGCTCATCATCGTGCTCGTGCTGTTCGGAGGAGCCAAGCTGCCCAAGCTGGCGCGCTCGCTGGGCCAGGCTCAGCGCGAGTTCCGTGAGGGCGTGAACGACGAGGACAAGGCGGCCGGCGACAAGGCGTCTGGCGACGGCTCGTCGAAAGACTCCTGATTCACGACTCCTGATTCAGGCAGCGCGGGCGGCTTTGCTGGCCCGGCGGCGATCCCGCAGGATCCGCCGACGCTGGCGCTCTGAGGTGCCGCCCCACACGCCGTGGGTGATGTTGTTGGCCAGCGCGTACTCACGGCAGGCGTCCTTCACCGGGCACTGGGCGCACACCTTCTGAGCCACGATCACGCCGGCGCCGTCATTGGGAAAGAACACGTTCGGGTCCATGTCCGCACACCTGCGGAACGCGACCCACTCCGCCGCCAGGCTCTCGGAGCCTTGAAACATCTGCGGCTCGTACACCGGATTGATCTGCAACATCATGAGAACCAACGCCCCAACCAGCCAACCGGTTCCCTGATTCGCCGACTCTCATCAAACTCTCATGTAGCCCGTCGGTACCCTTGCGCCACCGCAAACAAGGACCACCGTGACCGACATCGCCACCGAAGCCGAACAGCTCCCCCCCGAGGTCGGCATCCGCATCATCTACCTGGGCCCCGTCGCACCGCACTGGGAGCTCGAGGGCATCTACGGCGACGAGGCAGCCGTCGATGAATTCCGCCGCCGGACCAACGCGCGCCTGCAGCTCCTGCCGCCCCACGACCCGCAATTCCGCCGCAACCGCGAGCGGGTCGTGCGTGACGCCGAGCGCGAGAACTACGAGCTCCACTGGGACCTCGGCATGCCCGAGGAAGAAGACGAGTAGAAGAAGACGAGTAGAAGAAGACGAATAGTCGAGTCAGGCGTTCACGGATTGTTCACGGCATCCGTTCCCGCCGTTCACCCTGAAACCGCGGTGCTGTCACCGGCCGTTCGTAGCGTGCTCGTGCATGCAAAAAATCTGTTCAAGCACCAAGTTGCTCGTGGCACTGCTTGCTGCGTTCGCCCTGCTCGCCGCTGCCTGCGGCGGGAGCGATGACGACGGCGGCGGCTCGGCGCCCGCAGCCACCGGCGCTGACGGCACATCGCTGAGCGGCTCGATCAGCGTTACCGGCTCGTCCACGGTTGAGCCCATCACGAGCCTGCTGGCCGAGGCCTTCGCCGAGACCCACGGCGGTGTGGCGTTCTCGGTTGCCGGCCCCGGATCGGGCGACGGCCACAAGGCGGCATGCGCCGGCGAGGTGCAGATCTGGAACAGCTCACGGCAGATCAAGGACGAAGAGGCCGAGTGCCTCGACGGCGCCGGCATCGAGTTCATCGAGCTGCGCGTCGCCATCGACGGCATCTCGGTGATCACTGCGACCGGCAACGACGCAATCGGCTGCCTGAACTTCGAAGACCTGTACAGCCTGGTCGGCGTCGAGTCGACCGGGTTCAGCACCTGGGCCGAAGCCAACGGCCTCAACGCCGAGCTGGGCGGCAGCGGTCCGTTCGGCGACGGCGCGCTCGAGATCTTCGCTCCCGGCGAGGAGTCGGGCACCTTCGACAGCTTCATCGAGATCGCCCTGGAGGAAGTCTGGGAGCACCGTGTTGAGGCGGGCCACGCCGACGAGAACTTCGCCGTCCGGCCCGACTACAACGCTTCGGCCAACGACAACGTCATCATCGACGGCGTCTCCGGCAACGAGCACAGCCTCGGCTGGGTGGGCTTCGCCTTCGCCGATGAGAACCGCGACAAGGTGAGGCTGGTGGACGTCGACGGCGGCGACGGCTGCGTGGCGCCCACGCCCGAGACCATCGCCTCGGCCGAGTTCCCGATCGCCCGCTTCCTCTACACCTACGTCGACGCCGGGCAGGCCTCCGACCCTGCCGTCAAGGCATTCGTCGACTTCATGCTGAGCGACGAGGGCCAGCCCTACGTGGTGGATGCCGGGTATGTCGGCCTCAGCCCCGCCGATCTGGAACAGTCTCGGAGCAACTGGAACAACCTCACGACGGGTACGACGTTCTGAACAGCCGCCCGAGCCTTATGACAGCACGACACGCATGACACGACACGCATGACACCGGATCATCTGACCGCCGCCGACCTTCAGACCTCGCTCGGTCGTCGGATCCGATCTCAGACGGTCCGCTGGCTGTTCATGGGGGCAGCGGCTGTCACGGTGCTTGTCAGCGCACTCATCATCTGGACGGTCGCCTCGGGGGCGTGGACCTTCATCAGCCAGGTCGAGTTCACCAGGCTCACCGACATCGGCTGGTTCCCCCGCCGGGGCCTGTTCGACCTCACCACCCTGCTCGTGAATTCGGCGCAGATCTCGGTGATCGCCATGGCTGTGGCCGTGCCCTCGGGCTTCGGCGCTGCGTTCTACCTCTCCGAGTACGCCCACCCCCGGGTGCGCAGGGTGATGAAGCCCACGCTCGAGCTGCTGGCCAGCGTTCCCAGCGTGGTGCTCGGCGTGTTCGCTATCAGCTTCATCACCCCGTCGATCCTCACCAACTTCTTCAGCGAGATCAACTTCTTCAACAAGCTGGCAGCGGGCATCGCGGTGGGCTTGCTGGTGATCCCGCTCATCGCCTCCATCTCCGAGGACGCCCTGCGGGCAGTGCCCCAGGCGCTGCGGGAGGCGTCGGCGGGTCTTGGCGCCCGCCGGGTCACCACGTCGATCCGGGTGGTGCTGCCGGCAGCCATGTCGGGCCTCATGGCCGCCACCATCGTGGGCTTCAGCCGGGCCATCGGCGAGACCATGGTGGTCACGATCGCGTCGGGCGGCGGCGACACGTCGCTGTACAACCTGTCGCTGTTCGAGTCAGGCGGCACGCTCACCTCGGCCATGGCCGCGCTGGGCCTCGGCACCGACCAGGTCGCCGGCAACAACCTGGCATTCCAGAGCCTCTTCTTCCTAGGGGCCCTGCTGTTCGCGATGACCCTGGTGCTCAACATGGTCGGCGATGTGATCGTCCGCCGGCTGCAGAACAGGTACTGAGGCACGCCATGTCTGTGCTCACCACCCCTGCGGGCATCGCCACCAGTCACGCCCTGCGCCGCCGCCCCGGGGCCGATGTGGCCGGCGCCGTCTTCAGGTGGCTGCTGATCGGCGCCACCGTGTTCGCCACGGGCTTTTTGGCCGTGTTGCTCGCGGTCATGATCGTGGACGGCTGGGACGTGCTGTCGGGCAACCTCTGGCACTTCCTGACCCACGGTTTCTCCCAGCGCTCGGCCGCCGAGGCCGGTGTCTGGCAGGGCATCATCGGCAGCCTGCAGGTGGCGCTGGTGACCGGCGTGTTCGCCGTGCCGATCGGTGTCGCCACTGCCATCTACCTCGTCGAGTACGCCCAGGACTCCCGCTTCGCCCGCATCGTCGAGCTGAACATCCGCAACCTGGCCGGCGTGCCGTCGATCGTCTATGGCCTGCTGGGCCTGGCGGTGTTCGTGCAGACCATCCACGGCTTCACCCAGGGCAAGACGGTGATTGCCGGCGGCATGACGCTGGCGGCGATGGTGCTGCCGATCATCGTCATCACCTCGGTCGAAGCGCTCAAGGCCGTGCCCTCGTCGCTGCGCGAGGCCGCGTACGGTGTGGGAGCCACCAAGTGGGAGGTGCTCTCACGTCAGGTCCTGCCTGCTGCGCTGTCCACGATCCTCACGGGCACCGTGCTGGCGCTGGCGCGCGCCCTCGGCGAAGCGGCGCCCCTGATCCTGGTGGGCGCCGCCACGGGCTTCCTCAGCTTCGGCGACGCCAACCTGCTCGAGACCTTCACCGGTCCCTATACGGCGCTGCCGGTGCAGATCTTCAACTTCGCCCGCCTGCCCGGCGCCGACTGGGGGGTGAACGCCGCCGCAGCCAGCGTCGTCATCCTGGTGCTGGTGCTGGCGGTGAACGGATTGGCCATCTACCTGCGCAACCGCTTCGAGAAGCAGTGGTGACCCCGCCTCCATGACCCGACTGAACAGCCAATACAGGTGAAATGTGAACCCCGAGAAGGCCCTGATGACCCAAGAGCCTGACGCGAGAGCGTCAGATGTTTCCGATGCGCCAGATGCGACTGCATCCGACGTGCCGGCGACGGCGACGACGGGGGTTCATGCGCGCATCGACGTGAGCGGCGTTGTCTCAGGCCAGCGCCCCGAGGCCGGCACGGTGTTCGAGTGTGCCGGAGTCGACGTGTACTACGGCGACTTCAGGGCGCTGCGCGACGTGTCGCTGGATGTGGCCGAGCATGGGGTGACGGCGCTGATCGGCCCCTCGGGCTGCGGCAAGTCGACGTTCCTGCGCTGCTTCAACCGCATGAACGACCTCATCGAGGGTGCCCGGGTGGAGGGCACCGTCAACTACTACGGCGTCGACCTGTACCAAGACGAGGTCGACCCGGTGGAGGTGCGGCGGCGGGTGGGCATGGTGTTCCAGAAGCCGAACCCGTTCCCCAAGTCGATCTACGACAACATCGCGTACGGGCCTCGGCTGGCGGGCGTGAAGCGATCTGCGCTGGACGACGTGGTGGAGGGCTCGCTCACCCGGGCGGCGCTGTGGGACGAAGTCAAGGACCGCCTCAAGATGTCGGCCTACGGCCTGTCGGGCGGCCAGCAGCAGCGGCTGTGCATTGCCCGGGCCATTGCGGTGCAGCCCGACGTGGTGCTGATGGATGAGCCCTGTTCCGCGCTCGACCCGATCGCCACGGGCCGCATCGAGGAGCTCATCGCCGAGCTGAAGACCGAGTACACGATCATCATCGTGACGCACAACATGCAGCAGGCCGCTCGCATCAGCGACATGACGGCCTTCTTCTCGGTGCAGGCCAACGAGATGGGTCACCGCACCGGCGAGCTGGTCGAGTACGCCCCGACCTCGCTGATCTTCACCAACCCCGACGATCCCCGCACGGAGGCCTACATCACCGGGCGGGTCGGTTGATTTACGCCACACTGCTTACATGACCGAAGAAGTACGGACCGAGTTCCATCAGCTGATGGACGAGGTTCGTGCCGACCTCGTGCAGATGGGCGGCATGGTGGCCGAGGGGATCTCGGCGGTGAGCGCAGCGTTGCTCGCCGGCGACATCGGCGGTGCCGATCAGATCATCGCCGCCGACGACGAGCTCGACCTGCTGAGCCTCGAAGCCGAGGAGAAGTGCGTGCAGCTGCTGGCCCTGCAGCAGCCGGTGGCGGTGGACCTTCGCACGATCCTGACCGACCTGCGGATGATCTCCGAGATCGAGCGCAGCGGCGACCTGGTCACCAACATCGCCAAGGCGGTGGCCCGCCTGCACGGGTCGGAGCTGGAGCCCCGGGTGCGCGGGCTGATCGACCGCATGCGGGAGCAGGCGGTGAAGCTGACGGCCAGGGCCATGGATGCCTACGCCGAGCGCGACGCCGGCCTGGCGTCGGTGCTCAACGACATGGACGACGTGCTCGACGACCTGCACAACGAGTACATCGTGGCGGTGTTCGCCTCGCACGAGCTCGGCAAGATCAGCATTCAGCATGCGGTGCAGCTCGCGGTGGTGGGCCGGTTCTACGAGCGCATCGGCGATCATGCGGTGAACGTGGCGGAGCGCGTCGAGTTCCTGGTGACCGGAGAGCTGCCCGAGCATCTGGGCGCCAACCGGGCCCGAGCCCGCCGGGAGCAGGACGATTGTTGATCGCGCTCGTGGCGGTGGCGGCCGCACTGGCAGTTGCGCTGGTTGCGGTGTTGCTGCTGGTACGGGGGCGCAGTTCGGCTTCGGAGCGGCTGGGACGTGTGGTGCACCGGTTTGCCGGGGAAGGCGAGGCGCCCCGTCCTGGCGAGGCGAGGCTCGACCGCAACAGCCTCGACGACTGGATCACCTACCTGGAGTCGGTTGCCACCACGGCGGCCATGACGGCCAACCTGGCCGAACGCGACCGGGCTCGCTGGCAGCTGGCGATGAACGAGCTGGCGGTGGGCGTGGTGCTGGTGGACGAGGACGGCGCCGTGTGCGCCAGCAATGCGCTGGCCGACGAGATGATGTCGGCTCGTGACGCCATGGCGCTGGTGGGCGCGGGTGTGACGCAGTTGCTCGAGTCGGCCCGGGAGGGGCAGGCTCGTTCCCGCACGGTGAAGCTGACGGGGCCGCCGCCGCAGGTGATCGAGATCAGCGGGCATCCGGTTGCGAGCGACAGCCACGCTCTGGGCGCGGTGGCGGTGATGGCCGACTGCACTGAGGGTGTGCGCACAGATGACGTGCGGCGAGACTTCGTGGCCAACTTGAGCCATGAGCTGCGCACGCCCGTGGGCGCCATTGCGCTGCTGTCGGAGACGCTGGCCGGCGAGGATGACGCTGCGGTGCGCACCCGGCTGGTCGACCGGATCGGTGCTGAGGCCGACCGGGTGCGCCACATCATCGATGACCTGCTGGAGCTGAGCCGGGTGGAGCTGGAGGGCTCCATGCGCCAGGAGCCGGTGCCGGTGGTGCCGCTGCTGGGCGAGGTGGCGCACCAGTATTCCGAGCACGCCCGCACGAACGATGTGTCGCTGCTGAGCCCCGATGTCGACGAGCAGCTTGTTCTTCATGCCGACCGGGGTCAGCTGCTGCGGGCGGTGGGCAACCTGGTCGACAACGCCATCAAGTACAGCGACCCGGGCTCAGAGGTGCGGCTGTCTGCTGCGCCCAGCTCCCGTGAGGAGCAGGTGTGGGTGGACGTGGTGGTGGCTGACGATGGCATCGGCATACCCGCCGACGAGACCGAGCGGGTCTTCGAGCGCTTCTACCGGGTCGACAAGGCCCGCGCCCGGGCCACCGGCGGCACCGGGCTGGGCCTGAGCATCGTGCGTCACGTGGTGATGAACCACGGCGGCGAGGTGATGCTGCATACCCGTGAAGGCGTGGGCACCACGTTCACGCTCAGGCTGCCGGCATGTCAGGCGAGCACATGACATCGGTACTGGTGGTCGACGACGAGCCGTCGTTCACCGAGGCCCTCTCGGTGGGCTTGCGGCGCGAGGGGTTCGAGGTGCGCACGGCGGCGGACGGCCGGGCGGCGCTGGCCGAGATCAACGAAGCCGAGCCCGACCTGGTGCTGCATCGACGCCGTGGTGGGCCTGGAGGTGGGGGCCGACGACTATGTGGCCAAGCCGTACCGGATGCGTGAGCTGGTGGCCCGCATGCGGGCGGTGCTGCGGCGTGCGTCGGAGCAATCGCCGCCGTCGCAGCCTTCCGGTCCGCCGTCGCCGCCTTCGGATCTGCTGCCGCAACCGCAGCTGATCGAGGGCGATGTGGAGCTCGACATCGACCGGCACGAGCTGCGGGTGCGGGGCGAGCTGGTCACCCTGGCGCTGAGGGAGTTCGAGCTGCTGGCGTACCTGATGGCCCGTGCCGGGCGGGTGGTGACCCGCGACAGCCTCATGCAGAACGTGTGGGGCTACAACTACGTGGGCGATACCAAGACGATCGATGTTCACGTCAAGCGGCTGCGGGCCAAGATCGAGGACGATCCTTCGAGCCCGCAGCGGATCACCACCATTCGTGGGCTGGGCTACCGCTACGAGCGGTCGGCCTGACTCGGCAGCGGCTGATGCAGCCGTTCACGTGGCTTGCCCGCACGCATCTGCTGTCTGCCGCCGGCGATGCGCTGATTGCCATCGCGCTGGCCGGGTCGCTGTTCTTCAACCTCGATCCGGCGGCTGCCCGGCCCAGGGTGGCGCTGTACCTGCTGGTGACGATGGCGCCGTTTGCGGTGGTGGGGCCGCTGATCGGACCGCTGGTCGACCGCAGCCGCGGCGGACGGCGGGGGATGATCATCGGCGCCGGCATTGCCCGGGCGGTGCTGGCGCTGCTGATGGTGCGCCATCTCGATTCGCTGCTGCTGTTCCCCGAGGCGTTCGGCGCGCTGGTGGCGGGCAAGACGTATCACGTGGCCAAGAGCGCGGTGGTGCCGGGGCTGGTGCGCGAGGAGCGCGACCTGGTCGAGGCCAATTCGAAGCTGATGCTGCTGAGCGGGCTGGGGGGTGCGCTGGCTGCGGGGCCTGGTGTGCTGCTGAGCCTGGCGTCGTCGCGCTGGGTGCTGGTGCTGGCGGCGGTGGTGTTCGTGCTGATGACGTTCCCGGCACGGCGGCTGCCCCGCTTTGCCGTGCGGCCCAGTCGGCCCCCCCAGGATCCTGAGCTCCAGCCGCCTGCTCATGCTAGTGAGACCCGACATGTCTCACGGCGGGGCGGGATGCTGCTGGCGGGCTCGGCCATGGGCGTCGTGCGGGCCATGACCGGCTTCACGCTGTTCCTCATCGCGTTCTGGCTGCGCACCGACGACGCAGCGCCGTGGTGGTTCGGCTTCATGTTCACCGCCAGCGCTGTGGGCCAGCTCATCGGCGCTGTGGGTGCGCCGTGGCTGAGACGCCGTGTCCGTGAGGAGGTGCTGCTTGCCAGCACGCTGGTGCTGGCGGCTGCGGTGTCGTTCTATGTGGTGACGGCGCCCGACCGCTTCTCGGTGCTGGTGCTGGCCATGGTGATCGGCCTCATGTCCGCGCTGGGGAAGCTGTGCTTCGACGCGATCGTGCAGCGCGATGAGGTGCCCGCCGACCGGGGCCGCACGTTCGCCCGCTTCGAGACCCGCTTCCAGCTCATGTGGGTGATCGGCGGGTTGGTGCCGGTGGCGGCGCCCAGCGGCATCCTGCCGCTGCGGGCCGGGGTGATGCTGCTGGGCATTGCCGGGCTGGTTGCGGTGGTGCTGTATGCGGGCGGGCTGTGGGCGCTGGCGCGGGGCCGGCGTCCGCCGTCGGAGATCATCGCCACCCGGGTCCGCACCCGGGTTCGCGCCCGCGTCCGCCGCAACAGACCGCAGCCGCCTGGATAGGGGGTCCTCAGCTCCGGTATCCGTGCCCGTCCGCTGACGCTCGGGGGAGAGCTAGAGCGGCAGGTCGAGGCGGGCGAGCCAGAGGCCCGGTGCGACGAGCTCGTTGGGCGTGGGGAGCCCGCCGGGCTCGAAGAGGCGGGCCAGCCCCTCGCGGCCGGCTCGCTCGATCACGCCGGCGACGAAACTGTCTCCCCGGTCGCGTGCTTCGGCGGTCAGCCGCACGCCCAGCAGCCGGTCGGCGTAGTCGGCGCCTGCGAGGGCGCGGCGGCGCACGGCCTCGCTGAGCGCACCGAATCCGCCGATGAGGCGGGGGCCGGCCTGGGCAACCACGTCGTCGACGTAGGCGGTGAGCACGCAGATCAGCGTCTCGAGATGACTTTGGCCCTCGTCGCGGGTCACGCCGAGCAGCAGTTCGGGATTGCCGAAGATGCGCTGGAGCTGTTCGCCGAATTGCGCCTGGAGCTGCTGCGGGTCGCTGACGTCGCCGAGCGAAGTGGGCAGCTCCAGGTCGAGACTCATGGGGTCGCCGCGGCGGAAGCCGTCGATATGTCCTAGGAGCAGTGAGTGCAACTCGGCATGAACTTCAGGTATCGCCAGGACCGCGTGCATGGTGTGCTCGCGGATGGCCACCCACAGCATCACGTCGTCGACATCGAGGCTCCATTCGTTGGCGAACTCCGCGATGTTGGCGGTCACGATGTGCACATGTTCCCGAGGGATCATGAGGTCCGAGTTGCCGAACGCGCTGGTGGCGAGGTGGCCGGCCATCATGCCGGCAGTCATCGCCACCGTCATGGGGCTCATCATGGCGAGCAGGCCGGCGAAGGGGTCGTGAGCGGTGCTGCTCGCTGGATCGTCCCTCAAGCGCTCCGACAGCCGGTCCATGAGCGGGCGGATGGTCTCCAGCGCGCTGGTGGCCCAGCCCGAGCGGGTGACCGGCTCGAGCTGCGGCGCGACCTGCAGGCCGGTGACATGTGCCACGTGCAGCTCGGCCACGCGGCTGATCTCGCTGAGGCGGTGCCGCTCGACCGGGTCGACGTTGTGCTCGAGCTTGCCGCCGGTGGCGAGCTGGTTGGCGGCCTGGCGGGCGCCTTCCCAGAGCTGCTCTTCGTTGCCCCCGAAGATGGATGCGATGTCGCCGAGGAACGGGATGCCCTTGAACGGATCGTCATCGTCGGCCACAACGGCATCGTACGACGGGTCACGGTGCACCGGAACAGCGCCCCTGCCGCCGTGTTCTGCGATCGACTACGGCTGCCAACTGCCGCTGCTGTGGGGCGCAGTGACCGGGGGCAGGGTCATGAGTGAGGCATGGTAGGGATATGAGCCGGATTGCCGTGTCGGGTGCGGGCGGCGTGATCGGCGCCCGGGTGCTGCAGTGGCTGGCCCAGTCGTTCGACGTGCTCGACGTCGACGCCGCCGACAGCCAGCACGACTTGGGCGGCGCCGAGGCGTTGGTGCATCTGCGGTTGACCCGGGAGGTGACCTCCGACCGGGTGCGGCGGGTGCTGGCGGCGGCCGATGTACAGCATCTGACCATGGTGTCGAGCGCCAGCGTGTACGGGGCCTGGCCCAACCACCCCACGCCGATCTCAGAGGATCTGCCCGTGCGCCCCAACCTGGAGGCATCGTGGGCCGTGCATCATGCCGACGCCGAGCGGATGGTGCTGGAGTGGTGCGATCAGGGTGATCGTTCCGTGGCGATCCTGCGGCCGGCGCCGGTGGTGTCGAGCGGCCTGGGCGGCCCGATCGGCGAGGCGATGCTCGCAGCGGCCCCGATCCGCACGGGCAGCGACGACCCGCCGGTGCAGTTCCTGCACCTCGACGATCTGGCCTCCGCGGTAGTGCTGGCCACGCAGCGTCGGCTGTCGGGCGTGTTCAACGTGGCGCCCGACGGCTGGCTGTCGCCGGGCGAGCTGCGGGCGCTGCTGGGAGCCCGCCCCAAGATCCGGCTGCCGATGCCGCTGCCCAAGCGGCTCGACCGCTATGTGGCCCGGCGGGTGGGCCACGCTGCGCCCGCAGGGCTGCTCCCGTACACCCGCTACAGCTGGGTGGTGGCCAACGACCGGCTGCGGGCCGAGGGCTGGGAACCGCGCTACAGCAGCGCCCAGGCGTTCGTGATCGCCGACGCCGGGATGCCCTGGGACGACCTCAATGCCCGCCAGCGCCAGTACGCCACACTGGTCGGTGCGGGGGCCGCGGTGGCGGCCGGCGGCTGGGCTGCCGCGGCCTGGCTCCGGCGCTCCTACGCTTTGCGATGATGTCACCCGATGTGATCCCGGCCGACACGTGGGTGGAGCTGACTCACGACGAGCTGCCGGTCGCCGCGGTCTATGAATGGGCGCTTGATCCGGCGGCGGGAGCGGTCGTGCTGTTCTCCGGCACGGTGCGCGACCACGCAGAGCACCGCACGGGCGTGACCCGGCTGGTGTACGAGGCATACGAGTCGGAGGTGGCGCCTCGCTTCGCCGAGATCGCCGCCGAGTTGCGCCGGCGGTGGCCGAGCGCGCGCAAGGTGGCGCTGCTGCACCGGGTGGGCATGTTGGGTTTGAAGGAGAGCTCGGTCGTGGTGGCCGTCTCGGCGCCGCACCGGGGCGAAGCATTCGAAGCTGCCCGGTTCGGCATCGACACGTTGAAGGCCACGGTGCCGATCTGGAAGCAGGAGCATCATGACGCCGGCACCGACTGGGGCCTGCAGTCGCAGCCGATCGCACAGGTGCCCCGGTCATGAGCCCGCTGCTGTTCCTGGCGATTGCGATCGTGGTGCCGTTGCTGGGGATGGCCGTTCTGGGCGTGGGCGCCCGCATCAAGCACCAGAAAGTGACCGACGACGAGACAGGGCTGTTCCGCCGCAAGCTCGAGTCGATCGCCCCCCCAGAATCGGAAGAGCCGCCCTCTGGCACGCCAGGACTCGTCGGCACGATTCGCCGGCGGAGAGGCGGCAGCTTCCGCAGGGCAGCACCTGGCTCCGCTGCCGCCGTATCCGGCGACGCCGAGCGGCGCGGACGACGCCGGAGTCGGCGAGCTGCACGACACTCCGCGGCACTCGTTGCGGCCCAGCAACGGCCCGCACCGGCCAGCGTCCGGCTGGTCGAGCGTGATTACTCGGTGCCGCTGCTGCCGCCGCTGAGCGCCGACCTCGAAGAGCTCCCGCTGCAGGCAGGCGAGCGGAGGAGCCGCCGGGCGGTACCCCGCCCACCGGAAGCCGAACGACGGCACGACCGCGTGATCTCCGCCAGTCAGAGGCCCAACCAGGGGCGTCATCCTGGCTCGTGACCTGGCGATCGATCTCGGCACCGCGAACACGCTGGTGTACGAGCGGGGGCGCGGCATCGTGTTCAACGAGCCGTCGGTCATTGCGCTCAACGAGCGCTCGGGCGAGGTGCTGTCGGTGGGGCGCGAAGCCTGGCAGATGATCGGGCGCACGCCGAGTTACATCATCGCTGCACGACCGCTGCGCAATGGCGCCATCACCGATTTCGACATCACCCAGCGCATGATCCGGCTCATCCTGCAAGGCGTGGGCGTCGGCCGTTTCGGCCGCACCCGTGTGGCCGTCTGCGTGCCGTCGCTGATCACGCCGGTCGAACGGCGGGCGGTGATCGAGGCGGCGCGGCGGGCCGGGTCGTCGGACGTCCGGCTCATCGAGCAGCCGATCGCTGCAGCAATCGGCTCGGGCCTGCCGATCCACGAGCCCACCGGCTCGCTGGTGATCGACATCGGCGGCGGCACCGCCGAGATCGCCATGGTGTCGCTTGGCGGCCTGGTATCGCTGCGTGCGGTCCGTGTGGGGTCGTTCGACTTCGACACTGCGCTGATGAACTATGCCCGCCGCGTGCACGGCATCGCGATCGGCGAGCGCACGAGCGAGGAGCTGAAGATCAGCATCGGCTCGGCATGGCCGCTCGACGACAAGTTCGACGCCGAGGTGAAGGGTCGTGACCTGTCGACGGGTCTGCCTCGCACCTTCGTCATCACCCCCACCGAGGTACGCTCCGCTCTGGCCGACACGGTCGAGCTCATCGTGGAGGCCGTCCTGGAGTGCTTGGGCGAGGCGCCGCCTGAGCTGGCACAAGACCTCATCCACACGGGCGCCCTCATGGTCGGCGGCGGCTCGCTGCTGCAGGGCCTCGACCAGCGCATCGCATCCGAGGCACGTGTGCCTGTGCTGCGCTCGGAGTCGCCGCTCGAGACGGTTGTGCTCGGCGCTGGCCGGGCGCTCGAGAACTTCGAGTCGCTCCACGCCTCGCATACGATCCCGGGCCGCTAGCCCGGGCTGCGGATCCTCGGCTGCCGCCGTACTCGTCAGCCGCAAATCCCCGTGTGCGGACTCTGCGGCGGGGCACGCTGGTTGGGTGCGCTCATCGGTGTCTCGCGTTGCGGGGCTTCTCGTAACGCTGCTGCTTGCAGCAGGCTGCTCGGAATCGCCTCCCGAGTCCAGCCCGCCGGTTCCGCCCCAGCTTGCTCCTGCCGACGGTTACGACGCCGGTGTGTTCACGCTCGGCGTGCTGGTGGACCTGTCTGGCCCTGCTGCGGAGGCTGATCGTGCCGCGCTCGCGGGCGCGCAGGCCTACTGGTCCGGAGTCGATGCCCGCGGCGGCATCGCCGGGCTCTACCCGGTCGAGCTGTCGGTAAAGCACCTCGATGCCGACGCGCTCGGTGAATGGGATGTCGCAGCGCTGACCTACGTAAGCAGCGCGATCGACGCCGCCGACGTGACGGCCGAGCTGCCGTTGCCGGTGGTGCCGGCCGTCGCCACGCTGGGCGGCGAAAACCTGGACTGGGTGCTCACGTCGGCAGCGCCGGTGGAGCTGACCACCGTGGCCCTGCTGGACCGCTTCCGTGCGAGCGGACCAGGCGCCACCTGGTGCGTCATCGTCGACGGTTCGCCCTTGGGCCGCCAAGTCGCCGCGGCGGCCTACGCCGCAGGCGCTGCCCGTGAGACGGTGCCGGCAATGCTCGACCTCGACGTGGGCGAGATCGAGGTGCTCGATCTGGACGCATCCGTCTTCGATGTCACCGACGCGGTCAGCGACCGCCAGTGCCGGTACGTACTCGTCGAGGCGGCCGAGCCGGGAGCAATCCACGTGCTCGAACGGCTGCCGCCGAACCTGACCGTCGCACGGCGCTCCACCCTCGCCGCCGGCATCGAACTGCCCGGACATGTCGAGCTGCTCATCGACCCCGCCCCGCCCTGGCAGACCGGCCGCTCCGCCGTGATGGATGCCTTCGCCGCCGACTGGGCGAGGTTCCACGCGGATTCCGCGCCCGACCCCCGAGTACGGGCCGGATGGCTGTCACAGCTGCGCCTGCACTTGCTGCTTGAGCAGGCGGTCGCTGCCGGCGATGTGAGCCGGGAACGGCTCGTCGCCCTGGCAGGACAGGTCGAGCCGGTCGACCCCGACCGCAACACGCTGCCCGGCGTGCCTCGCATCGGCATGGACATCTCCGAGCCGATCGGCGGCGGACCGCTGCGCACCCTCCGTCTCTACGGACGCACCGATGTCGCCGCCGACGAGCTCGGGCTGCGCCAACTACTCGCCCTCGACGTGACCCACCTGATGGAAGCGCTGCGAGACCGCCTGAGCGACGTGGGTTAGCTGGCGTCTTGTTCTCTCAGAGTGCCTCCGTTCTGGCCCGGCCCCGGTTCTGGCCCGACCTCGTGCTGGCCTGGCTTCGGTTCTGGCCTGGCTTCGGTGCTGGCCTGGCCTCGGTTCTGGCCCGGCCTCGGTTCTGGCCCGGCTTCGGTTCTGGCCCGGCCCGAGCAGGTCACGGGGCCCTCGGTTGTCGGACATTGGCTCCCTGCTCGGCCTTTCGACGCTCGACGGCTTTCTGCCTTGGCATCCAGCCGTCGGGGCCCACAACCAGTTCGTAGCCGTGCTCGTGAAGGTGCTGGTGGTGGGTGTGGCACAGCAGCACCAGGTTGTCGAGATTGGTGGGGCCACCGTCAGCCCAGTGGACGACGTGATGCGCGTCGCAGCGTGAGGGGGACGCATGGCAACCGGGCCACTGGCAGTGCTTGTCGCGTGCGATGAGCAGCCGCCTGAGCCGCAACGGCACGGTGCGTCGTGCCCAGCCGATGTCGGCGGATCCACCCCGCCCGCCCAAGATGATCGGAATGATCTCGGCGTCGCATGCGAGACGCCGCACAGTCTCCGGCGCGAGCTCGGTGCCGGCATCGGTGACGCCGGCCTGGTCGGTGTGGCCGCGCAACGCATCGAGGCCGATGAGCACGCTGATCTGCGCCGGAGACAGCCGCTGCAGCTGCTCGGCATGTCCGTCGCGGCATGCGCGTGCATGCAGACGGTCGACCGCAGCGGCGTCTTGCTCGGTGAGGGTGACGCCTGCCAGCGCGTACGCGAGCGTGTCGGCGTCGCGTTGCGCCGGTGTGCGCCGGTCGGTGCGCTGATGCTTGTCGTCTTGCCACAGTGCGCGGCGCAGCGGCTCGAGCGCCGCTTCGATGCTGGCTCCCGTCTCCGGATCGAACCTTGCCCACAGCTTGAGCATTCCTTCGTGGTCGCGGCCCCATCCAGCGCCCCGAGCCGTCCGCTGGCGCAGGAATCGCTCGGTCGGCGTCTCGACGCCGTGTGTCGCTTCGGCTTCGCGCAGGCGTTGACGGGTGGTGTCGGTGTCGTGGGAGGCGGCAGCGGCCACCAGCTCCGTGCGCACCTCGTCGGGCACGCGAGCGTCGCACAGTGATTCTGCCTGATCGGCGTTGATGTCGCCCTCCGCCAGCGCGTCCAGAACGGCTGCGTGCTCGCGGGCCTTGCTCGCGACGCGGCACAGCCGGCGTGCTTCCCGCTCGGATACGCCGGTGGCGTCCCGCAGCGTCAGATGCGGCATCGGATCCGGAGCCACGCCCGAGCGGCTCAGCTCGTGCAGCGCGCCGAGCACTTCGGCCCGGTAGCCCGCCAGCCGGTTGGCGAGCCGTTCGATATCACCCAGCGCATTGACCAGCTCGTCCCGGCGCAGCAGCGTGAGCTCACCCCGGTCGAGGCGCCGCAATACGAGCATTCCTGGCCGATCGGTCGTGAGATCGGTGGGCTGGGGGGCTGCCGGGATTGCCTCGGCGCTGCCAGAACCGCTTCTCAACATGGGAACAACCGTAGAAGCGGGGTGTAACACGAATAACTGAAAACAATCGAACAAACAGAAATGAGAGGGAATGACATGAACCGGCGTCGCAGGCCGACTCGGCGGACAGACACGTCCATGTGCACGAGCTGGGTGGGCGTCGGGCGATGTGACGGTGCGTTCTCAGAGGCTGCCAATGCCGCAGCAGCTTCGAGAGTTGCAGCGGGCCGGCGACGCCGAGTGTGCCCGAACAGCAGCCCGCAGGGGGCTGAGGCGGTAGGTGCGGCCCGCCGACTGAGGTTGCGTCGGCGCCGAGCGACCCCCTCAGCGCACGGGCACGCCGAGCAGTTCGCCAGCGACGGCCCGCACCTGGCGGTCACGATCCTCGAGCGCTGACCGCACGGCGTCGGCAGCCCGGTCGTCGTCGAACTGGTACAGCCCGAGCAGCGCACGGCGGCGGATCTGCGGCCGATCGTCCATGGCGGCCAGCAACATCTCGAGCGCCATCCCCCGGGCAGCGTCGTGCGGCGCGCCCGCAACAGCGGTGTCGGGCGCGCCCGGTCCGGACTCTGGCTCGGCGGCAGCGTCGTGGGGCGTGCCCGCGTCGGCGTCCAAGCCGGCCGCGATGGCTCCCAGCGCTGCCACGGCGCTTTCCCGGCACAGCGGATCGTCGTGATTGCCCGCCACCCGGCACAGCTCCTCGACCTGCCCGGAATCCCAGTCACGCTCGCCGAGCGCGGCCGCCGCAACCTCCACCACCGACGCATCGAGATCGCTCAGCAGCCCCACGAGCTCGACTTCGGGCGGTGCCAGCTCCGCAGCTCGGCACCGCACTTCCGCCGCATCGTCCCCCAAAGCGCGCCTGACCTGTTCCGCCTGCAGCGACTCGCACCGAGCCAGCGCTCCGAGCGCCGCCGCCCGCACGCCCGCGTCCTCGTCATCCAACAGTCGCGCGGCCACCGCCGCCTCGCCCCGATGACCCGCCACAATCGCTTCCAGCCGACGTGCGTACGCCTCGCCCTCCGCCCCGTCGCTGCTGGTCATCTGGTCAGTGCCTTGCTGAGCGGCCTGCGGCTGCTCACCCGATCAGCGCTTCGAGCACCAACGCACCGACCACCGCGCCAACCAGCACGAGCGCCACCAGGGCAATGGCGCAAAGTGCCGTGAACGCCCCCAACCCGAGCACTGCAATCAGCTTGCGCCAGATCGCCGTGGGCCTGTACGGCCACCGCCCCGGCTCGATGCGCCCCGGTTCCATGCGCCCAATATGCCCCATCTGCGGCCCAACCGCGCGTGCCCGTGACAGGGCGCATGGCACGCTGTGCGCCTGTGACCGACACGACCGGCGGCCCGCCGGAAGACGATCCCGACGCCCCTGCCGGCAGCCCGCCGGAAGGCGAGCTCGACGTGCCTGCCGCCAGCCCCCCGGTCGAAGTGCCAGACGATGACGCAGACCTCGGCTGGCGCGCCCTCGCGGGATCACTCGACGATCTCGGCTTCGCCCCGCCGCCCGCCGCCGAAACTGAGCGATCCGACCGGGCACACCCCGCCGCCGAGACACCAACCGC
>NZ_JAPYOK010000076.1:0-3887 GCF_028283155.1 Candidatus Poriferisodalis multihospitum
TTCTGTGAGAAACCCGTCGGCGGCACGCCAGCGCAGACGGTGCGCTGCTTGGAGGCTGCCAAGACGGCCGGCAGCATCACCGGTGTCGGTTACAACTACCGCTACGCGCCGCTGGTGCAGCACGCCAAGTCCCTCATCGACAGCGGCGCGCTCGGGTCGGTCACCAACTACCGGGGTCGCTTCTTCTCCATGTTCGGCGCCGATCCGCTGGGTCTGCTGTCGTGGCGTTTCGAATTGGATCAAGCAGGTCACGGTGTCAGCAGCGACATCCTGAGCCACGCCATCGACTTGGCCATGATGCTGAATGGGCCGATCACCAAGGTGATCGGAAGCGGCGCCACATTCATCGCGGAGCGGCCGATCGCCGCGGCGGGCGCAAGCCACTACGCCCGCGGGCGACCGGGCGATCCGACCGGCCCGGTCACCAATGAGGACTACTTCGGAGCTCTTGCCGTCTTCGCCAACGGCTCACTGGGCACGTTCGAAGCCAGTCGCACGATGGCGGGGCCCGAGAGCCAGATGGCGTTCGACATCTACGGCACCGAAGGTGCGGCGAGCTGGAACCTGGAGACGATGAACGAGCTCCAGCTGTATATGGCCCCGAAGGCCGGGAGCACATCTGAACGCGGCTACACGACAGTCCGGGCAGGCGAGCGGCATCCCGGACATAGCGCCTTCGTCCCGGGAGATGCCAACGCGATCGGGTTCGAGGATCTTGTCGCCCTCGAGGATCACGAGTACCTCTCCGCCGTCAGCGACGAACGCCCCCATTCCGCAGGTTTCGCCGAGGCCGTGGCTTATGTCAGCGTCCAGGCCGCGCTGTTGCGCAGCTGGGTGAGCGGCGCCTGGGAGGATGTGATTTCGCTCACCAGCGCCAACGTCGACGAGTTGACGCCCAGCTGTCCCGCCGGTCCCGCTAGCGGCTGAAACGCGCGCCCGAATCGAGTTCCGAACCCAGCACCGTCAACTCACACACAGGGAGTCCCGCGATGGCAGACATCAAGCTGACGACCGCCGGCGCCGTTGTCCGCTGTCTCGCAGCGCAGCGCATCGCACTGGACGATCTCGACCGTGACGCCGCCGCCCAGTTGGCAACAGTCTCCGACGGCGAATCGGTGCCGCTGTTCGGGGGCGTGTATGCAATCTTCGGCCACGGCAATGTGACGTGCCTGGGACCCGAGCTGCGCCGGGCTCGTCATGAGCTGCCCACCTGGCGCGGGCAGAACGAGCAGGGCATGGCGCTTGCAGGAGTGGGCTTCGCGCGGGCCATGCGTCGCCGCCGCATCATGGCGGCCACCAGCTCGATCGGTCCCGGCGCCACCAACATGGTCACTGCCGCTGCAGTTGCGCATGCCAATCGCATGCCGCTTCTGCTGTTGTCGGGGGATACCTTCAGCCATCGACTGCCCGACCCGGTGCTGCAGCAGGTGGAGCACTTCGGCGATCCGTCGACGACGGTCAATGACGCGTTCCGATCCGTGGTCCGCTTCTGGGACCGGCTCACGACACCCGAACAGGTCCTGTCGAGCCTGCCGAACGCGGTGGCGACCATGCTGGATCCTGCTGACTGCGGTCCGGCCTTCATCGGGCTGCCACAGGACGTCCAGGCACAGACGTATTCCTTCCCGCACGGCTTCTTCGAGCCGGTGGTGCATCGGATGAGACGCCCGCGCCCCGACCGTCGCGAGCTGGCAGCCGCGGCGGCTGCGCTGGCGGCTGCGAAGCGCCCGCTGCTCATCAGCGGCGGTGGCGTGCGCTGGTCGATGGCCGAGGCCGAGCTGCGCAGTTTTGCCGAGCGCCATGGCATCCCGGTCGTCGAGACCGTGGCCGGCCGCACCAGCTTCCCGTCCAGCCACGCGCTCGCCTGCGGCCCGGTCGGCGTGACGGGCTGTGTCTCTGCGAACGCGATGGCCGGTGCCGCTGACGTGATCGTGGCGGTCGGCACTCGGCTGGGCGACTTCGCAACCGGCTCCTGGACCGTGTTCGACCACGCCACGACGTTTGTCGGGCTCAATACAGCGAGGTTCGACGCGACCAAGCACGGCAGCCTGCCGCTGGTCGCCGACGCTCGCGAGGGACTCGTTGAGCTGGACTCGGCCGTCGGCGACTACCGGGCGCCCGCCGACTGGACGGCGCGTGCTGAGACCGAGACAGCCCAGTACCACGCCTACATCGACAAGCTCGCCGCACCGGAAGCCGGCGGATCGCGGACAACGTTGCCGACCTATGCCCAGGTGGTGGGAGCGGTGTCGCGAGCGGCCGATGAGCGGACCTACGTGGTCACTGCGGCCGGCGGCCTGCCGGGCGAGACCGTGAACGGCTGGCGCAGCGACGTCGAGCATTCCTTCGACTGCGAGTACGGCTACTCGACAATGGGATACGAGATCTCCGGTGCGTGGGGTGCGAAGCAGGCGCTGCCCGAGCGAGACGTCATCGCTCTCATCGGCGACGGCTCGTACCTGATGATGAACTCCGACCTGTACAGCTCGCTGCTGAGCGGTCACCCGATCACGGTGGTGGTCTGCGACAACGGCGGCTTTGCGGTCATCAATCGGCTGCAGCGAGCTCAAGGCGGCGAGCCATTCAACAACTTCCTCGTCGACACCATGACCCAGACCCCATCGGGGACGGTCGATCGATCAGGTGCAGCACCCCTCCATGTCGACTTCGCTGCGCACGCTGCGTCCATGGGCTGCGCGTCGGAAACCGTCGCCACCATCGCAGAGCTGGAGGCAGCCCTGGAGCGGGCGAGCGCTTCCGAGCGCACCTGTGTGATCGTGCTGGCCACGCACCCCACATCCTGGACCGAGGGCGGCGCGGCATGGCAAGTGGGCGTGCCCGAAACCAGTGACCGGCCCGAGATCGCCACGGCTGCCGCAGAGATGGCCGAGGCAATGGCTGCTCAACGGCGAGGCCTGTGACCGCGGGCATCGGGCTCATCGGCTGCGGCCGTATCGGCCAGCTGCATGCGCGCCATCTGGCCGGCATCGAGGGCCTACGCCTGGCTGCCGTGTGCGACGCCGTTCCGACGGCATCGGCGTCGCTCGCAGCGGAGCTGGACGTGCCTGTGGCCGACGACCCGTCAGCGCTCATGGCCCGATCCGATGTCGATGCCGTGGCCATCTGCTCGCCCACGGAATCGCACGTCGATTTGATCACCGAGGCAGCAGCAGCCGGGCTGCCTGCCTTCTGCGAGAAGCCCATCTCGCTGGATCTGGCCGAGGCCGAACGCGCCGTCTCGGCCGTCGCCGCCGCAGGCACGGCGGTGCAATTGGGCTTCAACCGACGCTTCGACCCGTCGCACCGCGCCGTTGCCACGGCTGCCCGCGACGGCGAACTCGGCGAGCTCCACATCGTGCGTATCACGAGCCGTGATCCGGCGCCCCCGCCTCAGGACTACGTCGCCGGCTCGGGCGGCATCTTCGCCGACATGATGATTCACGACTTCGATATGGCGCGCTTCGTGACCGGCGCTGAGGTCGCGGAGGTGTACGCCGCCGGCGCGGTGCGCATCGATCCCGCGATCGGCGAACTGGGCGATTGGGACACTGCTGCGGCGCTGCTGACTCACGCCGACGGAACCATCACGACCATCGACAACAGCCGGCAGGCGGTCTACGGCTACGACCAGCGGGTTGAGGCCTTCGGCAGCGCCGGTGCGATGGCATCGCAGAATCCGACCGTCCACGCCGCCGTTCGTTCCGGCCCAGCAGGAACAGCCTCTGCGCCGATGCCGTGGTTCTTCACTGAGCGGTATGCCCAGTCGTACCGTGCGGAGTGGGCCGCCTTCGTCGAGGTGCTGGCGGGCGGGCAGCCGCCCGTGACGCTGGAAGACGGCCGGGCATGCTTGGCTATCGCGCTGGCGGCCACCCGTTCCGCCCGCGAGG
>NZ_JAPYOK010000077.1:0-3585 GCF_028283155.1 Candidatus Poriferisodalis multihospitum
TGGGAGGTTGTGGCATGACGGGCGCCTTTCTGTTCGCTGACCGGTCTCATGATGGCGGGCCGATCATCATGGGTGCAGCGTGTGCACGACGATGGGGCCTGTGCACCTGCGGAGAGCGTTTCCGCGCGGCTGCGCTCGGACAGTTGACACTATTCGTTGCGCTGCGCTAGACAAGCCGTGTGTTCACAGCTCGGGGTGTGAACTCCGAGCCGCACATCACACAACCCAAACTGACAGACCAAGGACCGGCCCGCTTCGGCGGGTCGGTCTTTGGGTTGCATGGCCCGACCTTTGGGTTGCATGGCCCGACCGCCGCATGATCTGATCCTGCAATCGGTTGCAGAATCGGGGCAGACTGACCGCAGGCGCGTTGCCGCAGGTGGTGGCGCTGCCCGGAACATGACTGGAGACGGCGTGACGCCTGACAGCCCGACATCGGACCGCCGCCCGTCTTCGCCCCAATTGTCTTTGCCATGGTGGACCGACTCTGTCGGCTACCAGGTGTATCTGCGATCCTTCGCCGACTCGAACGGCGACGGCGTCGGCGACTTGGCCGGCATCCGGTCCAAGCTCGGTTACCTGAGCGACCTCGGGGTCGACTTCATCTGGGTGACGCCCTTCTATCCCACGCCCGGACACGACTGGGGTTACGACGTCGCTGATTACTGCGATGTCGACCCGCTGTTCGGCGATCTGGCCGCATTCGACGCGTTGGTGGCCGACGCCGCCGATCGCGGCATCCGCGTCGTGACCGACTTGGTGCCCAACCACACGAGCAGCGCTCACCGATGGTTCCAGGCCGCACTCGGCAACGCCGGCGAAGCCGGGCGGGCCCGCTACCGCGACTACTACATCTGGCGCGACCCTGCCCCCGACGGCGGACCGCCGAACAACTGGGTGGGTTACTTCGGAGGTCCGGCATGGACGCTGGAACCGACTTCGGGCCAGTACTACCTGCACCTGTTCCTGACATCGCAGCCGGATCTGAACTGGCGCAATCCAGCAGTGGCCGACGAGTGGGACGAGATCTTGCGGTTCTGGCTGGACCGCGGTGTCGCCGGCTTCCGGGTCGACGTGGCCGGCGGCCTGGTCAAGGACGCTGGTCTGCGCTCGAATCCGCAGCTCCTGCCCATCCCGCCCCGAGCATCTCGCTGGGAGCAGTGGGATTGCTTCGAGCATCTCTACGACGTCTTCCAGCCCGAGAGCCAGGAGGTATTCCGGCGCTGGCGCAAGATCTGCGATTCCTACGGGGCGTTCCTGCACGGGGAGACGTACCACCTCGATCCGCGGGGCATGGACGATCTGCTGCCGCCCGACGGCATGCACGGCGGCTACTGGTTCGCGCCGATGCACATCGAGTGGGAGCCCGGCGAGATTCGCAGGACGCTGCGCGGCCCGTCGAGTGCCTTGGCCGACCGCCTGGTGTGGGCGATGAGCAGCCACGACATGCCGCGGGCGCCGACCCGCTTCGCGTCAGTGTGGGATGCCGACCGTGCCGCGGGGACCTCGCAGCATTGGGGTGCCGCCCGCACGCTTGCCTTCAATGTGCTCGCTGCGTTCCTGCCCGGAACCCTGGTGCTGTACCAGGGCGAGGAGCTCGGGCTGGTCGACGGCGAGGTCGCGGCTGAGGACAAGCTGGATCCCGTCGGTCCAGACGATGACGTGAACGCCGGCCGAGACGGCTGCCGCACCCCGATGCCCTGGGGCGACGGTCCGCACAACGGTTTCTCGGCCGCCGAGCCGTGGCTGCGCTCTGCCGCGCGTCCCTCGGGCGAGACGGCCGCTGCGCAGTCCAACGACGAGCGGTCGTGGCTGGGGGCCTACCAGGCGCTGCTCGACACCCAGCAGCGGGTGCGGTCCGTACTGTCGAATGGATCTGCTGACGGCGAGGACGCCGTGGAATGGATCGACAGCGGTCGCGGACCGGTCATCTCGTACCGCCGGGGCCGCATCGGGGTCGCTGCGAGCGTCGGCGAGGACTCCCACGAAGTGGAGATCCCGGCCGCCGCCACCGTGCTGTATGACTCGTCGGCGGCGTGTCCCCATCCTTATGACGGGGTAGCCGAATCCCGAGCGCCCGCTGGGTCGAGACAGTCGAACGGGACCTATCTACTCGCCCCGGCGAGCGCGATGGTGTGGCAGGAATGACGGGTCCCATGGTTCGGATCGGCGACGTCGCCCGAGCCGCGGGAGTATCCACTGCGACGGTCAGCCGGGCATTGCGGGGGTTGCCCCATGTCGCCTCAGCCACACGGCAGAGAGTGCTCACGGCCGCTGCCGAACTCGACTACCGGCCCAACTTGCCCGCAGCACGGCTGGCCGCAGGGACGACCAACACGATTGCCGCGGCGGTGCCCGACCCGGCCGCCTGGTTCAACGCGACGATCGTGGGTGCGCTGGGCCATCACACGACCGCAGCGGGATACGACCTGTTGCTGTCGGGCGTCGCCAACTCCGACGAACGCCGTCGCTTCATCGAGCTGAACGGCGTCAGATCGGGTCGCAGCGATGCGGTAGTGCTGATCGACGTCGCCGTGGGTCCCGATGTCGCGAGCGCATTCGTGGCGCAAGGCGGCTGTGCTGTCACGGTCGGCTTCCGGACGGCGGCGCTCAGCTCGGTGACGGTGGACAACGTGGCGGTCGGCCGCACCGCCACCGACCTCCTGCTCGACAACGGTCACCGGCGCATCGGGCTGCTCAGCCTCAGCAGCGGGGATTCGCTCAACTTCTCCATCCCCAGCCAGCGAGCGGAGGGCTACGCCCGGGCGCACAGCGCAGCGGGGTTGACGCCTGATCCGGCGATGACCGTTTCGACGAGCAACAGCTGGGCCGAGGCACGACGCGCGGCCCACGTGCTGCTCGGGGCCGCGGAGCCGCCGAGTGCGATCTTCGCCATGTGCGACGAGCAGGCGTTCGGCGCCATGCTCGCAGCGCGCGACCTGGGTCTGCGCGTCGGTGACGATCTGTCGCTCGTCGGCGTCGATGACCACGACCAGAGCCGCCTCGTGGGCTTGACGACGGTGCGGCAGCACGTCGCCGACCAGGGAGTCGCCGCTGCGGAGCTGGTGCTGCGGTCGCTCGAGACCGCCACGCCGGCACCCCAGCACATCCAGCTCGACACCGAGCTGATCGTCCGTGACTCAGTGGGTTCCCCGTGAGATCCCCGGCGGGCGCGGCCATTTGACAGTCGGCTAGGCTTCGGCAACCGCGTCTGCAAGCGCTTGCAACGTGCACGGGCGCACCGATTTGCGTCCCCCCAGGGAGGAACACATGAAAGACCACAGCAACAGACGCACCCGACTCCGCTGGGCGCGTCTTCTGGCCATCGTGCTGGCCTTCGGACTCATCGCGGCGGCATGCGGCAGCGATGACGACGGAGACGCCGAGGAGGCGCCGGCCGCGACCGAGGCGATGGCCGACGAGTCGATGGACGACTCCATGGATGACGAGTCGATGGACGACTCCATGGATGACGACATGTCTGATGACATGATGGACCTGTCGGGCACCAAGGTGACCGTCTTCGGTCCCGAGTCCAGCGACGAGGAAGCCGGTGCGCTGCGAGATGCGCTCGACCACTTCGCC
>NZ_JAPYOK010000078.1:0-28510 GCF_028283155.1 Candidatus Poriferisodalis multihospitum
GTGCGTGCGAGCCGCGCAGCCGTGCCGATGGACGTGATCTTCGGACCGGAACTCCGTGAGCACGCAGCCGGACGGTCACCAAGCACGGTCGCATCGAGCGCCCGCGCCGCTCACGACACAGCCGAAGACGTGTTCGAATCACAGACCGTCGTCCTCGACGCACCGGTTCCCCTGCCCGTCATCGAGGCGTTGGTCGCCAATCTGCCCAATGGCGTCGCCCGGCTCAAGGGCTTGGTGCAAGCGACGCCACCCGCGAGCGCAGACGACGCGAACGCCGCTGAAACCGCCTACCTGGTTGAAGCCATCGGCAAGCGCACGTCAATGACTCCCCACGCCACGGACCCCACCCAGCCACCACCCCGCTGGGCCATCAGCCTCATATCCCACAAGGGCTCCCTCGCCCCCGACTGGCTCGAGTCGCGGCTGCACGAGCGCAACTGAAGTTTGTGCCGCCGGGTGAGCGGCGGCGGTTGCATGCAAGACTCGTTGTGGCAAACGGCCAGCGCTGCCCGAATCCGCTCCCGAATTCCCGTCCCGGAGACCTGAGATGGCGATCACCATTCCTGAACCTGATGTCAACAACGTGTGGCGAACCGAGACACCGGGCAATGAGGGGTGGCTTCGATCGGCGCGACCGGATGCCGATGACAAGTTCTTCATGTGCTCGGCGGACGGGCATGTGCAGGAACCGAACACGTTCCTCTATGACCGCATCGATCCTGCGTATCACCACCGGCTGCCGACGATCGCCGTTACTAAGGCCATGGATGTTCACGGCAAGGGCGGGAAGGACGACAGCGCCAAGGGTGAAGGCGGCGGTGCGACTGACGAGCAGTTCTTTCAGAAGGCGGAGGGCTTCCGGCCGGCCAAGCTCAACTGGACCAAGCCCTTCGAAGGCCATGAGAAGCTGCGCAACCAGTCCGGGCGCAGCCCCGAGGCCCGGTTGGCCGATCTGGCGCTCGACGGCTGCGATGCCGAGGTCTTGTTTCCGAACAAGGGACTCAGCATCTGGGCCACCCCCGATGCCGACTTCAGTCACGCCATGTGCCGGGCCTACAACGAATGGGCTTGGGAGGAGTTCGCCGACTACAACGACCGGCTGGCCCCGATGGCCTGCATCGCTCCGGCGGCACTGGACAAGGCCATCGCCGAGATCCAACGGTGTGCTGGCCTCGGCTTCAAAGGCCTCAGCTTGCCGGCCAAGCCCGTCTTCGGACCGCCCGATGTGGACGATCTCAACTACAACCTGCGCGAGATGGAGCCGCTGTGGGACTGCATCGACGAGGTTGAGCTGCCGGTCACGTTCCACGTCTCAACCGGGCGTGACCCACGAACCTCCCGCAGCCAGGGCGGAGCGGTCATCAACTACGCAGTGCATTCGCTGGCACCCACCATGGAGCCGTTGGTCAACATCTGCGCCTCGGGCGTCGCCGAGCGGCACCCGAAGCTGCAGTTCGGTTCCATCGAGGCTGGCATCGGCTGGGTGCCGTGGATGCTGACCGCGATGGACGAGGCCTACCTCAAGCACCACATGTGGGTGCGTCCCAAGCTGGAGATGCTGCCCAGCGAGTACTTCAAGCGGCAGGGCTTCGCGAGCTTCCAAGAGGATCCCGCCGGCTTGGACCTTGCGCGCGAGCACGGCCTGGTCGACAACTTCCTGTGGGCAAACGACTTCCCGCACCACGAGGGCTCGTGGCCGTACTCCGCCCAGGCGATCGAACGCACGATGAGCCACCTGGACGACGGCGAGCGAGCCAAGATCCTCGGGCTCAATGCCGCCCGCATCTTCGGCTTCGAGATCCCCGAGCGCTACCTGGGCCACCCCGACGCCGCCGCAGTCGCGACCCAGCGCTGAAGCTCGCCCGTCCGCGATCGCGGGGACGCCGGAGGGGCAGCCGTGGGGCTGCTAGGCGTTGACGGCGTAGGGGACGGGGTCGCCGGCCAGGGCCAGATTGACCTGTTCGGCGATCTGGGTGCCGGCGCGGTCCTGTGCTTCGGTTGTGCTGGCACCGAGGTGCGGGGTGGCTACAACATCGGGTCGGCCGAAGAGCGGCGACTCGATCGCCGGTTCGGTTGCGTAGACGTCTATTGCTACACCGCCAAGGCGTCCAGCCTCCAGTGCCGCAGCAGCCGCCGCCTCGTCGAAAATGCCCCCACGGGCGGTGTTGACGATCAACGCATGCGGGCGGCACTTGGCCAGGTTTTCGGCCCCCAGCAGCCCCGCCGTCTCGGGCGTGCGGGGCATGTGCAGCGTGATGATGTCCGATCGCTCCAGCAGTTCGTCGAACTCGACCATCTCGACATCGGCGGCTCGGCCGGATTCCGCGCTCACATAGGGGTCGTAGGAGATGAGCGCTACGTCGAACGGCGCGATCCGCTGTGCGACCAGGCGGCCGACTCGGCCGAGGCCCACAATCCCGATGGTCTTGCGGTAGATCTCCATGCCGCCCCAGCGGCTGCGCTCCCAGCGGCCGTCTGCGAGTGCTTGGTGTGCTTGAGGCACGTGGCGAGCCAGCGCCAGCATGAGCGCCACCGTCATCTCTGCCGCAGACACCACGTTGCTGGACGGGGCGTTGCACACGAGCACGCCGCGCTCGGTTGCAGCGGCCACATCGACGTTGTCGAGCCCTACGCCGGCACGCCCGACGACGACGAGCGAATCGCCGGCTGCCAGGAGATCAGCATCGACCTGAGTCGCCGAGCGGATGACCAGCGCCTGTGCCCCGGCGACGGCGTCGCGCAGCTCGTCGGAGCTGAGCCCCGTACGGATGTCGACGTCGTGGCCGGCAGCGCGCAGCAGGTCGAGACCGGCGTCGGCCAACGTCTCGGCGACCAGGACTCGTGCCATGTCACCCGACCAGGTCTGCGATGCGGCTGATGCCTTCGGCAAGGTCGTCGAGCCCGAGAGCGAACGAGAAGCGTGCGTAGCCGGGGGCGCCGAAGGCCTCGCCGGGCACGAAGGCGACCTTGGCGTGCTCGAGCACGGCCGCCGCCAACTCGAGCGTGGTTGTGACTTCCGTGCCGCCGTAGCGGCGTCCCAGCAGCCCTTCCATGTTGGGGAATGCGTAGAAGGCGCCTTCGGGCTCGGGGCAGTCGACGCCGTCGATCGAGTTGAGCATCTCGGTGATGCGCTGGCGGCGCACGTCGAAGGCCGCCCGCATCATCGCCACCGCTTCGAGGTCGCCCGAGACCGCAGCAAGGGCCGCCGCTTGGGCGACGTTGCAGACGTTGGACGTGGCGTGGCTCTGCAGGTTGGTCGCCGCAGCGATGACATCGGGCGGTCCTGCCATCCACCCGACCCGCCAGCCAGTCATGGCGTAGGTCTTGGCGACACCGTTCAGCACGACGCAGCGGTCGGCGATCTCGGGCACCAGCACCGGCAGCGAATGGTGCTCGGCGTCGCCATAGATGAGGTGCTCGTAGATCTCGTCGGTGATCACCCACAGTCCGTGCTCGACGGCCCACTGGCCGATGGCCGCGATCTCGTCGTGCGGGTAGACAGCGCCGGTCGGGTTCGACGGCGACACGAACAGCAGCGCTTTGGTGCGCTCGGTGCGCGCCGCTTCGAGCTGTTCAACGCTGACCCGGAAGCCCGACTCAATGCCGGCGAATACCTCGACCGGGATGCCTCCGAACACCCGGATCGCCTCGGGATAGGTAGTCCAGTAGGGCGCCGGCAGCAGCACCTCGTCGCCTGGGTCCACCAGCGCCGCCATCGTGTTGTAGACGGCTTGCTTGCCGCCGTTCGTGACCAGGAACTGGCTGGCCTCCCAGTCGAGACCGCTGTCGCGCTTGGTCTTGGCTGCCAGAGCGGCTTGCAGCGCTAGTTGCCCCCCGGCGGGCGAATAGCGGTGATTGGCAGCGTCGCGGCACGCAGCCACCGCTGCGTCCACGATGTGCTCGGGTGTCGGGAAATCGGGCTCGCCCGCGCCGAAGCCGATCACGTTCTCCCCCGCCGCCCGCAGCGCCTTGGCCTTGGCATCCACCGCCAAGGTTGCCGACGGCGCGATGCCCGCCAGCGCTGTCGAAACTCGATTGCTCATTGGGCCTCTCCCGTCTGCTCGACGCGCTGCCGCGAACGCCCGACAGTCTCGCCGCCAAGTCACGTTGCGCCACCATCGGCAACTCGTTGCGAAAATGTGGTTGTCGGCAGCACAGCCGGGCGCAATAGTGGCAGCCAATGGCTGGCACCCCCCCATCGATTTCGATTCCCGCAGAACTGCGGCCTGCCGACGGGCGTTTCGGTTCAGGCCCGTCCAAGGTTCGGCCTGAGGCCGTCAAAGCACTCGAAGCTCGTGCGCTCGACTACATGGGCACGTCGCATCGTCGCACCGGCGTGCGATCTGTGGTGGGCCGGTTGCGCGCAGCCATGACTGAACTGTTCGGGCTGGGCGATGGCTGGGAGGTGGTGCTGGGCAACGGCGGCAGCACCGGCTTCTGGGACGCAGCGGCCTTCTCGCTGATCGAGCGCCGCTCCCAGCACCTGACCTTCGGCGAGTTCTCCGAGAAGTTCTCGGCCGTCACTGCTGCTGCCCCGCACCTGGACGACCCGGTGGTCATCACAGCGCCGTACGGCAGCCACCCCGTGCCCGAGACGGCGGATCCTGTGGCGATCGACGTGTACGCGCTGACGCACAACGAGACATCGACCGGCGTGGCGATGCCGCTGGCGCAGCCGCAACTGGACCCGTGCCGGCAAGGCGTGCCGCCAGCACTCGTCATGGTCGACGCCACCTCGGCGGCCGGTGCGATGACGTGGGATCCCCGAGATGTCGACTGCTACTACTTCGCTCCGCAGAAGGCGTTTGCGGCAGATGGCGGGCTGTTCATCGCGCTGTGCTCGCCGGCTGCTGTCGAGCGGATAGAGCGGATCGATGTTTCGGGCCGCTACAAGCCCGCCACGCTCGACTTGGCAATTGCCGTCCGCAATTCTCGCCAGGACCAGACCTACAACACCCCGGCGCTCGCCACGATCCTGCTGACGCTCGAGACCGCAGAATGGATGCTCGACGGCGGCGGGCTCGGTTGGGCTGCGTCCCGCTCGGCCGCGTCGAGCGGTGCCGTGTACGGCTGGGCAGCAGAACGCGATTTCGCCTCGCCATTCGTTGCGGACGAGGCCATGCGCTCCCCCGTTGTGTGCACCATCGACTTCGAGGGTGTCAGCGCAGACGACATCGCTGCAGCGCTGCGGGCCAACGACATCGTCGATACCGAGGGCTACCGCAAGCTGGGCCGCAACCAGCTGCGTATCGCGGCATTCCCTGCGATCGATCCGGCCGACGCCGAGGCGCTCACCGCCTGCATCGACTACATCGTCGAACGCCTCTAACGCTGCATCCATCAACCCTGCGGCGCGATCCTCGGATCGCCGCGACAGCTTCCCGGCAGGCGGTCAACTAACGGGAACGGCCTCGTCGAGCATCACTGCTTGATGACGAGGGTGCCTGCGGCCTTGTCGTGCCAGCCTTGGTAGACGCGGTCCCACGTCGCACTGACGTAGCAGAGGATCGACAGGAGCCAGCCCACCAGGGGGATGAGCGCAAGCAGCCCGGGAATGGCCTATCGACCGAATGCCTTGCCCCACCCGGGCAGGCCGCCGTGTGCCGCATGGATCACTCTGACGCCGACTATCCGCTTGCCCAAGGTCCGGCCCCACAGCGCGATCTGCACCACCTCGTAGCCGATACCGACGACGAGGCCGAGAAGGATGCCTGTCAGATCGAAGCCCGAGAAGTCCGCCGCGTCGCTGGAGCTCGACGCTGAGGCGAACACCAAGATCAGCGCGATGAGCACTGCCGCCACGATGATCGCGTCGAGCACGCGAGCGCCGAATCGAGCGCCGATTCGGGCCAATTCAACGGTCTCGCCGGATCCGAGTTCCGCCCAACCAGTCCGTCGGTTTCCATCGTGGGATGGGGGCTCGCCGTAGTCGCTCATCAATGGCCTCCGCCGTCGTGGATGCGGTCGACAGATTCGAGCGCGAACCTAGCGCGCTGACGAACGGAGTCCCCGACGCGTCTCGGTCGGCACTCGCCACACAAAGCGTGCCGGCGCGCTAATTCTGCGCGGGGTCGTCGGGATAGTGGGCCAGCAGCCGGGCGGGCGGTGACTGGCGCGCCAGCACGTCGTACCAGAGCGTGGTGGCATCGGCAGTCAGGTCGCCGGGCATCGAGTCGAACACCCACCAGCAGCCCGACTGCAGCTCGCCTCGCAACTGGCCGGGCCCCCACCCCGCGTGCCCGCCATAGATCCGGACGGCAACGACTGCGGTGTCCAGTTCGGCCGGATCGGCAGTGAGATCGACCAGCCCGACCGTCCCGTTGACGGTGCGCCACACGCCGCCGGCCTCGGACGACTCGGCGCCCGAGCCTTGGGGCGACAGTGACTCGCCGGCGGGCGGTTCTGCTGTTGCCCCGAGCGCGAGCAGACCCTGCGGCTCGACCGGCCCGCCGAGCCCTACTGCGGCTTCCTCCGCGAAGCGTGACGCCCAGCGTGGAACCGCGGCAGCGCATGAGATGTCCGACACGCGGTTGATGACCACGCCCAGCGTGCCCGCTTCCTGATGTTCGATCACGAACACGACCGTGCGATCGAAGTTGGGATCCACCAAGCGTGGCGTCGCCACGAGCAGGTCACCCGCAGTGGGCACCCGCACCGGCGTCACGACAACCTCGACCACGCCCCGATTCTGCCACCGCGCTGCAACGTCTCAGGCGCCCCCAACTGGGCGTGCCGCCTCGCGCGAAATGCCCAGCGGCTCAGGAAACGGCGCCGCCCGAGGCTGCGGTGACGTCTTGGCGGCCCGCGGTGATCCACGGCATCATGGCCCGCAGCTCCGCACCGACCTGCTCGATGGGGTGCTGCTGGCCCTCCTCGACCATCCGGCGGTAGTTGGGCAGCCCGTTGCGGTTCTCGTCGATCCACTCCCGGGCGAAGCTGCCGTCCTGGATCTCCGCCAGGATGCGCTTCATCTCCGCCCGTGTCTCGTCGGTGATGATGCGTGAGCCGCGGGTCATATCGCCGTACTCGGCTGTGGTCGAGATGGAGTAGCGCATGCCCGAGATCCCGGCCTCGTAGATGAAGTCGACGATCAGCTTCACCTCGTGCAGCGTCTCGAAGTAAGCCGACTCGGGCTGGTAGCCAGCCTCCACCAGCGTCTCGTAACCGGCCCGGATCAGCTCGGTGAGGCCGCCGCAGAGCACCACCTGCTCGCCGAACAGGTCGGTCTCGGTTTCCTCAGCAAACGTGGTGGTGAGCACGCCGCCCCGTGTGCCGCCGATTCCCTTGGCATAGGCCAGAGCGTCGGCCAGCGCTTGCCCGCTGGAGTCCTGGTGAATCGCCACGAGCGCCGGAACGCCGCCGCCCTCGACGTAGGTGCGCCGGACGTTGTGGCCCGGTCCCTTGGGTGCGATCATCCACACGTCCACGTCGTCAGGCGGGCTGATCTGGCCGAAGTGGATGTTGAAGCCATGCGAGAAGGCAACTGCATTGCCCGGCTGCAGGTTCGGCGCGATCGAATCCTCGTAGATGGCTGCCTGATCGGTGTCCGGCAGCGCCATCATGATGATGTCGGCTTCGGCAGCCGCCCCCGCAACATCGGCCACGCGCAGGCCCTCGGCCTCTGCCTTGGCGCGAGATGACGAGCCAGCCCGCAGCCCCACCACGACGTCCACGCCGCTGTCGCGCAAGTTCAGGGCGTGAGCGTGACCCTGCGAGCCATAACCCATGACCGCCACAGTGCGGCTAGCGAGCTGGCTGAGGTCTGCGTCTTCTTCGTAATAGATGGTCGCGGGCATTCGTGTAGTTCCTCTCCGAGTCAGCGTTGGCGGGAGTCTGCCAGTCTCAGGCGGTCATGCCGACGGCGGGCTCATCGGCATCGAGCGCCCGCAGCGCAATGCGGCCCGTGCGCTGGAGCACGTGCAGGCCGAACGGACGCAGTTGGCGCTCGCACCGGTCGAGCCGGTCTGGATGGGCGCTCACGCTCACAATGGCCTCGCCATCGGCGTGATCGAGCACTTCCCCGCCGTACTCGGAGATCACATCGGTGACGGCTTCGAGGTCGGCGGCGCCGACGCGGGCCAGCATCAGCTCCCGCTCGAGCGAATCGGACGGGTGCAGCTCGCTGATGTTGATGACGTTGACGAGCTTGTCGAGCTGCTTCGCGATCTGGTTGACGTCGGTGTTGTGGACATCGACCACGATCGTGATGCGGCTGTAGGAGGGGTCGGCCGTCGGGGCCACTGCCAGCGAGAAGATGTTGAAGCCACGCCGGCTGAACAGCCCGGCGATGCGCGCGAGAACGCCGAACTTGTTCTCCACAATGGCCGCGAAGATGTGCAGGTCGGGCTCCTGCGGCAGGCTCACCACCGCGGATTCCTCAGGGGACAGGTTCGTGCCCTGCGCGCCGCTCACGACGGCGCCGAGCCCTTCAAGGCCGCGTCGGCATCGCCCTCGGGACCGAGGATGATGTCGTCGTTGGAGCCGCCGGCCGGCACCATCGGATACACCTTCTCCTCGGTGTCGACTCGGAAGTCGATCACCACCGGACGGTCGTTGACAGCGTTCGCCTTGGTGATGGCGGGAACGACTTCCTCCGCTGATTCCACCCGGATGCCGACGCAGCCCATCGCCTCGGCCCAGCCCACGTAATCGGGGTGGTCGGCGCTGAGGTACACCTCGCTGTAGCGCTCGGCATAGAAGAGCTCCTGCCACTGGCGCACCATGCCCAAGTAGGCGTTGTTGAGGATGCCCACCTTCACGGGGATGTTCTCTGCACTGGCGGAGATCAGCTCCTGAGCGGTCATCTGGAAACAGCCGTCGCCGTCGATGGCCCACACCGTTCGATCCGGTCGGCCCACCTTGGCCCCGATGGCCGCAGGCACGGCGAATCCCATGGTTCCCAGACCGCCCGAGTTCACCCAGGTGTAGGGGTGGTCGAACTGCCAGAACTGGCTGGCCCACATCTGGTGCTGGCCCACGCCCGCCACGACGATCGTGTCGTCAGGAGTGTGATCACGCAGCTGCTCCACCACGTACTGCGGCTTGAGCGGGTGGCCGCCCGACGGCTGGTCATAACTCAGCGGGTACTGCTCCTGCCATCCGGACACAGTCGACTTCCACGCAGATCGGTCCGCCATCTCATCGGCGGCGGCGCTACCGTCGCTGGGGCGCAGCGCTTCGATCAGTGCTTCGACTGCCACCTTGGCATCGCCGGCGATCGGCACATCGGGCACCCGCACCTTGCCGTGTTCGGCCGGGTCGATGTCGACGTGTATGACCTTGGCACCCGGGGCGAAATGCGCGGGATTGCCCGTGACCCGGTCGTCGAACCGTGCCCCGAGGTTGATGAGCAGGTCGGCCTGCTGCATCGCGGTCACCGCGGTGTAGTTGCCGTGCATGCCGGGCATCCCGAGACACAGCGGGTGACGATCGGGGAACACGCCACGCGCCATCAAGGTTGTCACCACGTGGATCTCGCACATCTCGGCGAGCTCCCGCAGCGCTTCGGCCGCCCTCGCCTTCAGCAATCCCCCGCCGGCGTAGATGACGGGGCGCTGCGCCGTGCGGATGAGCTGGGCGGCTTCGGCAATGGCGGCCGGGTCGACCTCGTGGCGGGGCCGGTAGCCGGGCAGGTCGACGTCGTCGGGCCAATACCACTCCATCGTCGCGTTGCTGACGTCCTTGGGCAGGTCGATCAGCACCGGGCCCGGACGCCCCGTCGTGGCGATGTGAAATGCCTCGGCCACGATGCGCGGGATGTCGGCCGGGTCGGTCACTAGGTAGTTGTGCTTGGTCACGGCCATGGTGATGCCGGTGGTGTCGCACTCCTGGAAGGCGTCGGAGCCGATAGCCGACATGGCGACCTGGCCGGTCACGACGACCATCGGGATCGAGTCCATGAAGGCGTCGCACAGCGGTGTCACGATGTTCGTGGCTGCAGGCCCGCTCGTGACCATCGCCACGCCCGGCTTGCCCGTGACGTGCGCGTAGCCCTGCGCCATATGACCGGCGCCTTGTTCATGGCGCACGAGGACGTGGCGGATCGACGAGTCGAGCACGGGGTCGTAGACCGGGAGGATTGCCCCGCCGGGCAGGCCGAACATGACTTCGACTCCGCTCATCTCCAGGCTTCGCATCAGTGCCTGGGCGCCGGTGAGCTCCATGAAGATTCTCCTGAAACAAAAAAGCCCCCCGAGCGGGAGGCAGGGCGAGCGCGGACGAAGCGGCTCGCCTAGATGAGTACCCCTCCTGTCGCGCCGCGCCTCGCAGGCTCGGCCGGGCAGCCGGTTCGGCGTGCTGACGCGCTCACCGGCACATTCTGTCGTGCCATTCCGGCGTCCACAACCTGACGGGTGCGGGCGCAGCGCCAGATCGTGCGCCTGCTGTGGAGGCGGCAGGCGGGCGTACATTGGCCGAGTGCGGGGTGGACGGTTGTTCAGCATCGCAACCTGTGCTGCGGCCATCACTGCCGTGGCGCTGGCGGCGGCGTGTTCTGACATCGGAATCGGCGACGGCACCGGCCCTGCCGTCAGCGGTCCAGGCGACGGAGGCAGCGCCGCGACTAGCGAGCCTGCGACCACCTTGCCGCTGACGCAGACTCCCGAGTACATCGCATCAAACACGCCCTGTCCGCCGGGTCTGACCGAATTGGACGCGACACCGCTGGGCGAGGTGGCGCCCGGGCGTTCCGTGAAGCTGGTGCCGTATATCGATCTGACTGAGTCGACGGTGATGGTCTTCGACAGTGCCGGCACAGCAGGCGGCGGATTCGTGGGCGATCGCCAGGGACGCATCTGGCGATTTGCTCCCAACTTCGCGGCGCAGGCCGGCCGCGACTTCGGTGCGGTCATCAGCGGGGAACCCGTTGCCGATTTCTCCTCGAACACGGCGGCCGAGCACGATCAAGGCCTGGTGGGCATGACGCTGGGCCCCGACGGGCGGTTGTGGATCAACCGCACCGACCGCCACGGGTCCAGCGTGCTCACCGTGCTCACGCCGAGCGCGGATCGAAGCACGCTGGAGGGCCCCTACGCCGATGTGCTGGAGGTGGAGCAGACCAATGCACAGCACAACGGCGGCGACTTGCTGTTCGATCCGGACGGGCTGCTCTACGTGTCGTTCGGTGACGGCGGCGGCCTCGGCGATCCGCGCCATCACGGTCAGAATCTCGCCACGCCGCTCGGGGCTGTGCTGCGATTCGCCGTCGAGGGCGGCGGCAGCGCCGATCCAGGCGACTGGCGCTTGATACCGGCGCCCGGCAACCCCGATCTCGGGCCCGGCAGCGACCCCCACATCTGGGCCTATGGGGCGCGCAACCCGTTCCGCATCTCGCTCGACGAGTCGACCGGCACGTTGTGGATCTCCGACGTCGGCCAACAGTGCATGGAAGAGGTCACGGTGCTCGGGCTCGACGAGGCCGGTGCCAACTTGGGCTGGAACTCCTATGAAGGCAGCCGCCGATTCGTCGGCACCGAACTCGACCACCACCGCAAGCCCGACTTCGAGTACCGGCACGGGCGCGGCCTCTGCGCGGTCATCGGCGGGCACGTCTACCGCGGCAGCGAGCTGGACTGGCTGACCGGACGCTACGTGTTCGCCGATCTCTGCGGGGGTGACATCTACGCAGTCGCGGTGCAACCGGGTGCGGGACCCGACGAAGTGTGGAGCCTGGGTGTCAGCACGCCGCGACCGGTCGGATTCGGTGTGGACGCTGCTGGCGAGCTGTACGTGATCGACATCGAGTCCGGCGTGTGGCGCCTCGCCGGATGACGCAGGCAGCATCGACCGGATCGGGGACGTAGCCGTGTTCCGCCGCACGGTCTACGACCGAGAAATCCTGCTGCTCGCAGTGCCGGCGTTCGGCGCGCTGATCGCGGAGCCGCTGTATGTGCTCACCGACAGGGCGATCGTCGGGAGACTCGGCACGCCCGAACTCGCCGGGCTTGCGATCGCCTCCGCCATCCTGCTCAGTGCTCACGCAATTCTGATCTTCCTCGCCTACGGCACGACCGGCCTCGTCGGCCGGCTGGTGGGCGCCGGATCGCTGCGTCGAGCAGCCGAACAGGGCATCGCGAGCTGGCGCTGACGTACCTGCGGATCAGCCTCCTGGGCTTCACGGCGCTGCTCATGGGGATGGCAGCCACCGGCTACCTGCGAGGCACCCAGGACACCGTCACTCCGCTGGTGATCGTGGTGATCTCCGCAGCGGCGAACGTGCTCATCGAGCTGCTGCTGGTGTTCGAACTCGACATGGGCATCGCCGGCGCGGCGTGGTCGACCGTCATCGCGCAGTGGGGTGCCGCCATCGCCTTTGCGGTCGCCGTCGCTCGGCGCGCTCGGTTGGCAGGGGCGACGCTGCGATTCGTTGCCGCCGCCGCGCGTCGCTACGCGCTCGTCGGCGCCCAAATGTTCGTGCGCACGGCATCGTTGCGGGCCGCGTTCGTGCTCACCACGGTCTTTGCCGCGCACATCGGCACCACCGAAGTGGCGTCCCACGAGATTGCACTGCAAGTCTGGTCGTTCTTCTCGCTGGCCCTCGATGCGGTGGCCATCGCCGGTCAGGCCATGGTGGCCAAGGAACTCGGCGCCAGCAGGCCCGAGGTGGCACGTGCCGCGAGCGTCAGGATGATCGGCATGAGCATTCAGCTCAGCGTCGTATTCGGAGCGGCGGTGGTGCTGCTGCGAGCACCGATCGCCGCGATCTTCAGCACTGATCCTGATGTGGTGTCCCTCGCCGGGTTCCTGTTGCTGTTCGTGGCCTTCTCACAGCCGGTCAATGCCGCCGCGTTCGCCTTCGACGGCATCTTCATCGGTGCTGGCGATCTGGGCTTTCTGGCATGGGCGATGGCCGGCGCTGCTGTCGGTTTTTCGGTCGTCGGGGGTGCCGTGCGCCTGCTGGATCTGGGCATCGGCTGGGTATGGGCTGCGCTTATCCTGTTCATGTGCTTTCGCGTCGCACCGCAGTGGGTGCGCTTTCGCGGTGACGCGTGGCTGCGCACCGGAGAGAGCTGAGCTGCCCGGCTACTTCCAGAGACGCACCATGAATCTGTGCTCTTCTTCGATCAGATCCGGCTCGGAGCCGTTGTGCGATGCCATGACTGGCACGACCTTGTTGCGTATCCCCATACCGCGGGCATCGACGTAGCGGTAGTCGCGCATGAAGTTCACAAGAACTTGATTGCGTGCGTAGCGCGCTCCCGCTCGCATACCACCGACGGTGACCGTATTCGGTAACCGGCCAGGGCTTTGGACTTCAAGGCGGTCGGAGAAGATGCTCAACATGATGTCGGTGCCCAAGATGCTGTAGTCGCGGTGAACCACGGCGTTGACGAGAACCTCACGAAGCGCCGACTCCGGGTAGTCCCACCGTTGCACGCTTCGAGCGTCTTGCAGTGCAGCCGAGACCCCGATATTCCGGCGCACAAAATCCCAGGCACGATCGACAACGCCCGTCTCTAGAAGCGCTCCGTCGTCACTCTGCAGGGGGACCAGCGGACCCGTGATCTTCTCGTCTGCCCGCACTGCATAGTCCGGCGCCGATCCGTCGTAGCAAACGGCCCGAATTCCGGATTGAGGAAGGAAGCGGGCGACCCGGCGTCCAAAGAGCAGCATGCCATCCACCGTCGCGAGAGTTTGCCCATGTGACCTGGTGGCCAACTCAAGGTTGCAAAGCAATTGGGCCCACGATTCTGAGCCGGGTAAAGGATGGTCACCATCAGCCAGGACACGATTGAAGTAGTCCAGCAGTCGCCGTGTGTCGAGATCGTCTAGCGAGGTCCCCGGCACCGGCTTCAGGCCGTACCGCAAGCCGCCGGACTGCTGGTACAACCGCTGTTCTTCCTCCCGCGTTGCGTCGCGCGTCGTCGTGCCGACACGAACCTTGGTAACCCAGTGCGAGCCTTGTTTGGCCTTGTACGGCTTATCGGGCGCGTTAGCTGGCACAGTCACAATGCCCACCGCAACGCCATCATCGGCCTCAACCACCTCCCAGGTTGGGATGATCGAGGGCTGGAGGCTATTGCTGGCGACTTGCATCACCCACTCTTCTGCCTTGACGGTCGCCCGAGTCAGTCCTGAGATCGATCTGTCATCCTCTACCCCAAGCAGCACATGTCCACCGTCGAGATTCAGGAGCCCCGCAAGTCTCGAGGCCAAACTCTCCGGCGGGATGACATCCCGCTTGAACTCGACACGCGAGTTCTCGCCGCCGGCAATCAGCTGTAGCAAGTCGGTCCGATTCATAACTCACATTCAGAATCCGTACTTGCGGCGACGCCGCTCGAAGGCGTCCTTGCCTCCCTCAAGGACCTCCTCAACCAGCGTCCGAACTGGTGACGAGTCAATGGATCCCATGTGTTCAGAGTCGATAAACGCGTGACCGACATCCTCCACCTCATCGGCCTCGCCAGTCGCATCGAGGCCCAGAATGAGCTCTGCGTCGCCGAGTACCGGGATGTTCGCATTGTGAGTAGAGAAGACGAATTGGCGACGACGCTTGCTCTCGCGCATTTTCTCGACGATCACCTCGCTGATGAAGCGGTTGTCAAGGTCATCCTCGGGCTGGTCGATGATCAGTGGAGCATCCGAATCCAGCAGTAGCAACAACAGAACTGCGGTTGCCTTTTGTCCCTTTGACAGTTGGTCTAGTGATTGCCAGATCTCGTCGCGCTGGTCTCCGGACGTATTCAGAAACAGATCAGTCGTCGGAGGCAGCTGGAGTTCCTCAATCTTCATGAAGGCGCTCTCTCCGGCGCCGGCCAAGTTCTCGGCTTGCGTCCTCGTGATGCCATAGTGCTTGACTAACTCGACGGCGCCGCTTCGGCAGCGTGAAACGAAGTCGGGCAAAGACAACTGATCCATCGACTCAAGTTGCCTGATCGCCTCCGTCAGTCGACCACCGACCTCATCGCGGAGCAAGTCCGCCAGAGGATCTCGGTCGCCCGCAGCCGTGACCTCCACCTTGACGTAGCCGCGCAGCCATTTGTTGACCCTCTTCGCAGCACGGGACAGATCGCGGAACTGGCTGGCCTTCACGCCTTCCCACTCGTCGAGCAGATTGCGCCGACGCTGACGCGCTTCAGCGTGCAGTTTCGATAGCGCCGCCTGACGATCCTCGAGCGGCTGCAGGCTTTCGATGCTGGACCGCAAGCGAATGAACTCTTCGCCGTCGATCGCCGACTTCTGCAGATCACGCAAAATCGTCTGATACTCCGCATCGATCACGGACTTGTGATCCATCCAACTTGACGAGATCGCTGCGATGCGCTCATCTGCTGTCGCAAGCGCTCTCTCGATTCGGCCGGTCGCGTCCTCCAGTGCGGTGCTCAGTTCTTGCAACACCTCGTTGGCCCTGTCGAGAATCGATCCCCCGGGCAGATCAGCCAACGCTCGCTCTGAGACGAAGGCGCGGTCCAACGGAAGCTCCTGACGCAGTGTCTCCACTGAATCGCGCAGCGGTTGCAGACGCTCAGGTATCGACTCAACAATCTGAGACTCTCGAACCAGCAGGCTCTGGTCGCGGAGGCGTTCTTCGAGACCGGCCTCTTGAAAGCGCTCCAGCGTTTCTTGGAGCTGAGGGAGTGCCGAAAGGCGTTCCTCGATTTCTTCGATCTCAGCTTGCGTGTCCAGCAGGGACTTCCGAGAGGATTGAAGCTCGCGCAGAATGCCCGTCTTGCGTGCGTCAGTGTCGAGATCGCCGCGTACGAAGCGGTGAAGAAGACGCGTCAACTTGGGACGGCTCCGGGTGAGCTCGGAAATCTCGTGCTGTCCATAGACCTCGGCACGGGGCAAGACGTCTGCGGGAAGCAGATTCGATACCTCCCCGAACTCATTCCGCACAATGGCGGGATTAGGCACTGTGCGTTCGATGCGGTAGCTGCGCTCGGCAGGGTGTAGCGAGCGCACCACGAGCGTCACCTTGGTACCGCTCCGGAGCACGTGGCGCACAATGTCTCGATGCGCATTGCGCGCTTCGTCACCCACCGGCTCGAGATCCAACACGTAGCGGATGCTCTCGATCACGGTGGACTTACCGGTGCCTCGTCCTCCGATGAGGACGTTGAGATTCGGGTTGAAATGGATGGCGCCTCCATCTAGAAACCCGCCTCCCTCCCAGGTGATGGCCACTAGCTCCGAATGCTCATCTGGCGGCTCATCCGTGTTGAGACGAATCCGCGAGTCCGGGTCAAGAAAAGCCTGACGGAGTCCCTCGACGCCTGGCTGGCCAGAAAACTTGATCAGAGTCGTAGCGCCAGGGTCGTCCAGGTCCTCGATCCGAGCGACATCCTTAGCGTTGACCACGGCGATCGCTTGTTGTTTGCCTGCCAGATAGGAGCGCTGGTATTCCGGCACTTGGTTACGAACGATCGCGCGTGGCCCTTCTTGGAGCTCGTCGATAGAAGATGGAATCTGAATTGCGAGCAGATGTTCGTTTCTCCACGCCAATGCTCGGGCGTTTTTTTGGAGCGCCTGAAATAGTCCCTTAGAACCGATGGCATGCGCCGCGACTGCGACGCCACCCTGACTAGGCACCGTGGCGAGGATCGCTGCAAAGTCCTTACTGCAAGGTTGACTCGACGGTTCCGTTTCGCGTATGCCGAACTCGCCCAGGAAGCGTTCGAGTTGGGCGGCGTCCGTGTCAGCGCCATAGATGCACAGGACGTGGATGCCGTCTGTCGACTCGACCTCGAATCCAGGGAGCACCGTCAGATCGGATCCGGTGGCAGCCGCTTGAAATGCCTCTACGTCCCGAACACTGTTGTGATCCGTGATTGCAAGTGCGCCGATCTCTAGCTCGAGGGCTCGCGCGATCAGCTTCGACGCGTAGCTCGCAGAGTCCCCATCACTAGGAGCGCTGCGGTAGCTCGCTCCATAGTGGTGTGGGTTCACCTGAAGGGCACAGCGAACGAACTCCGCGCCGCTCGGCAGTTGGCCGGCGGCCGCAATCACGTCGGTAGCGATGTCGGTCATTTGTGTCCTCAAGGTCACCGAGACTCCGCTGGCGAAGACTGCGCGCGAGGATACGACCGCTGCGGGTAACCCGACGGACCACTTCTCGCGTGCTACACAGGCTTTGCGGCGCGGCGCGAACACGGGATTGGCGGCGCTTCCGCCACCGTGACCGCGAACGACCGTCGTCACGGCTCCCACGGCGTTGCGGGCCACCCTGGATTCGTCGGCGATGGTCTGCGCCCAAGCCTCAGGGCCGTCGACAATGGCCTGGTCGAAGGTGCTTCGAACTCGTTGCCGGCCATCGGTTCCTAACTCGACGCGGCTCAAGGAACAGTGCCGCCCAACGGATGTCGACGAGACCTACAGCGACACTACTCAACGGCAGACGGCAACGTCCTGTGCCGGTCTGGACTAGACACGCGCCGATGCATTCGGCGCGAAGGAGAGACATCGCATGCGCATAGGCCAAGCTGCCATGAATGCTGCTCTCGGGGATCTACAGGAGCTCCAGTGGAGCATGCAGTTGGCCTCGCTGTACGAGTCGTTCCTCGTGGCGAAGTGGCTTGATCGTCATGGGCGATACGCAATCCAACCGACAGTCGAGGATGTCAACCAAGCTGTGGCCGAGCTCTTTGTGGTCGATCCCGGACACAGCAGTGGACGCCTGAGTCCGTTCCGTTACGACTGGAGAGTTGCAGATGCATCGGGCCGCAAGACGGTCTGGAACAACACGACACGCGGCCCGAAGGTTGCTACATCGATCTTTGAGGGGGACGACATCCGCCATGGCCTTCGACCCGATGCAGCAGCAATCGTGCAGGGGCATCTCCGGGACTCAGACTTGCCGAGCAAGCTGGCCCTGGCCTGCCTCATCCTCAGAAACAATGAGGACTTCGCGCCCGATGCGCGGTGGGAGGACGCAATCGACCGCTTACAGCTGGCTCTCGGCCTCACTGACTTGGAACTCTCCCAGATCACGGTGTCCCGGGCACTCGGACCTGCCCTGGCATCGGGCGCCGAGTGGTTGGTATCGGGGCTGCCCGAGAATCTGGCTCCGCCAACACTCAAAGCGGTACCTCAATCGTCACAAGGGGGCGAGGGTGGCGACGAGGTCATCGTCAATTCCCGTACAGAGCGAATGCTTCGGAGGGCCGTCAGCAACTTTGCGTCGGTCTTGCTTGTCGGCCCACCTGGTACAGGCAAGGGACGCTTAGTGCGGTGGATCGCCGACGAGGCCCGAAGCGACCCGGTCAGTTTCGGGTTTCCTGAAGGAACCGACCCGAACCCGATGTGGAGGACGCCGGACGAGAGCTGGTCGGCGTTTGAGATGATCGGTGGCTTGGCACCGAGGGACGGTGAACTGGCTTGGTCGAACGGGCTTCTTCTGAACAGTTTGGCGGAGGATCGCTGGCTTGTCCTTGACGAGACGAACCGCGCAGACATGGACAAGATCATGGGCCCATTGCTGACGTGGCTTGCAGGGCAGGAGGTGGAGGTCGGCCGAACTGCTGCTCACGATGGACATGCCGTCTTGCTCGGCTGGAGCGACGATGCCGCGAGTACCGCAATGGATCCTGGTGGTGCCGGGCATCCCACCGCCTTCGTCGCCGGAACAAGTTGGCGGCTGCTCGGCACGTACAACCCTCAGGATGCGCAGCGCGTGTTCCGGTTTGGTCAGGCGCTGTCGCGTCGGTTCACTACGGTGCCAGTCCCAGCATTGAGCCCGGGCGAGTTCGAGTCGCTTCTCGAAACACGGTGTCCCGAGTTGAGCGACGAAGCCAAGGCTTCGATCGTTGGCCTGTACTCGGCGCACTATGCGAGCGCCGAGACAGTCTTGGGCCCGGCCGTATTTCTTCGGGCGGGGGCGTACCTGACGAACATGGAACCGCAAGAGAGCACAGACGAACTCACGGCCGAGGCCTACGTGCTGTCGCTCGGGAAGTACCTCAGTTCTTTCGATGATCTCGTCTTCGAGGACCTCGGCCGCCGCGTCCTGGAAGACGAAGATGCGGCGCTAGGCGCAGCGCAATGGGCTTGGGTGGCACTGCAGAGGAGAATCCTCAGTTGAATGCGCCAGCTCTCCCACGCTCCGGGCTCGATGAGTTACTGCGGGGCTGGATCGGCGACGGAGACTTGCCCCGCGCCGTAGCGGCAAGCCGAACTGACGATCACGACTGGACTGAGCGCGACATTCGTCAGCGTGGCCAGCGCATCGCGCTAGCTCAACTTGCAGATGACTTCGAGCGATTGCCGAAGAGCGAACGCGAGTGGGCAGCCGCGCTGCCTGTGGCGTCACATTCGACCAAGGCAGTCTCGATGGTGCCATCAGGAGGGATCAGGTGGTCTGAGACTGTCCGTCGTCACGGCTGGCCTCCTGCGGCCTACGCCCGGCGACACCGCCGCCGCATCACCGACGAGACGGCGCTTACGACGCTGGCGTGGCTCTCGCTTCGGTTGGACGAATACAGGCACGCCTGCGAGAGCAGTCCCAAGCTGCTCGAACAGATCGGACCGTCGATCTCCGTGATGCTTCGAGCCGTAGCGCATCTGGAAGAGCCGAATCCGGTACGGCCGGACAGGTCCGACTTGCGCTCATTGCGTTCCTCGGGTCAACCGTGGCCCGTGGTGTCGCGGATCGCTGACTTCGTGGCGCGTGTTGATCATGACCCCGCATTCGTCGCGTTCGAGTTCCTCTATCCGAAGCCTGATTTGAGATCCCGGCTCTTTCACTTGAACACCTTTGGCGAGGTTCTACAAGCCCTCCGCCGGGCCGGATACCGGTGCACGTGGCGGTCTCCGATTGGTGGTGCGCGAAGCGGGCCGAGGATCCTGTGCGTCGATCGGTACGGCCTGGTCTTGGACTTCTGGTTCGAGGCCGCTGGGTCACGGAGGTACTACGCGTTGAAGAACGGGGCGTACGCGAGCGCCACTCGCAGCATCGATGGCGTTGGCGGCGCGATCGGCGCAGATATCGCACTGGTATCTGAAGCCCGCAACGCAGTGCTGCTGCTCGAGTGCAAATGGTCGTCCGACCCGTCATACGTCGCGCGTGATGGATTTCATCAAGCAGCGAGTTACGCGCTCGACGCACGTGACGGTCTCGCCGAGAGAGTCTGGTCATTCGTCGTCGGCCCAGCCGAGATCATCCCTGAGCCGAACGTGACAACGCAGCTAGACAGCCGTTTTTCGATCGTGCTGGGTTCAGTCTCTTGCGATCACGTGCCAGCTCTGCTCAACGCGTTTGAGTCACTCAGCCCGCTGGAACTGTTGTCGTAGCCTTCGACAGCTTCTCCTTGGCCGCCGACACGTAAGTCTGCGAGATGTCGAGACCTATGAACTGACAGCCGTGATGAAGGGCCGCGACACCACTCGTACCGACACCCACGAACGGATCAAGCACGAGGTCGCCGGGGCTTGTCGTAAGCGCAATGCAACGACCTGGCAGTGCCATCGGAAACTGGGCTCCGTGCCCTTCACCGCCACTGGACGTGCTCAGCTGCCAGACATCAGAGAGCTTCTCGGGCTCCCACCCGTTATTGCGCCCGCCGAACTTGGGCTCTGCCGTCCGATACGGAGCACGGGAGAACTTTGGCGTCCGCTGGCGCGTGAGGTGGACTACGTACTCAAGGTTCTTGCTCACCCGTGAATTGTGCGGCTCCGGCAGGGTCGCACGCTTCGCCCATGTGATCATCGTCTTCACCCACAGGCCAGCCCGGCTAGCTCGCTCAGCGATCCGTGCGGGGATCATGCACTGCTCACCGTCCTTGAGGTAGGCGTGGCCGGCCGAGTATCGCCTCGCGGCATGATCCGCCCAGGCTCGCTCATCCAGTCCCTGCATCGCGCGGAGCGCTTCGGCCGCGTTGCCGCGAATCTGCGTGCGGGTGTTGAACGAATCCATGACGTTCCACCAGATAGAACCGTCGATTGCGACCTTCGGCGCCATAGCGACCAAGATCTCAACCGTGTGTCTGATGAACGCCTCGGGTGTCTGCTCGTGGCCGTATGCACAGATTTCGCCATCCGCCCAAGGGACCTGCTTGGAGTCTTCGTAGATGCGAAGGCCCCAGTAGGGGGTAGAGGTGACGACACAGTTCACCGATTGGTCGGGAATCTGACCAAGCAGATCGAGTACGTGGCCCACGCGCAGGTCGTAGCAGTCCGGATTGGGAAGCTCCGAAGCATCTTGAGAGGCTTCAGATCGCTGTGCCAGGTAGTCGAGCACACGGCTTCGCGGCACAAATGTCTCGCAAAACGCGTCTTGGTCGAGGAGCTTGATGACATCGTCAGCGAGGAACTCCCCGCGCTTTCCGGTAACTCGGAAAGCGAACGGAGCCGAGAAGCCGACGACCGGCAGAACAAGGTGCGACTCGAAGGTCGTCCGGGCGCCCGCGTACCTGGTGTGGTCGAGCGCTCGAACTGGTGTGCGGGGCTTGATATCCGGAAGCTTTAGCGGCACAGACTCGCCAGACGACGCCCTCGGGTGATCACGTTGGTAGCTGCCCTGTTCGTGCTCCGCGGGCACTGCGGGCGTGCTCGAGCCGGTCATCGATGCCATTTCAGTTTCGATCAGTAGGCCGTCACCGAGCGAGTCGGCCGAGCAGCCCTCCAGAAGCAGTTCCTCGTCGAGCAATTGACTCATTTCTCAACCCCGAACACCTCAGCGCAAGCGCTAGTGACACCGATCACACCGTATCGAGGGGCTGCTACACGCTCGCGGATTACCCGGCGGCCTTTGAGGAAACATCTGCTCCGAGCTAACCAGACGAAGCGCATTCGTGTTGCGCATCGGCGAGAGCTGAACTCGGCGGTGTGCCCGGCGATACCTGCGGTCAGGCGTCGCGGCGAAGCGCGAGCAGCTGATTGACCGCCTTGCCGTCGGCCTGGCCCCGCGTGGCCTTCATCACCGCTCCCACGAAGACACCGGCCACCTTCGATTCTCCGGCGCAGAACTTCGCCCAGGCGTCGGGATTGTCGGCAATGGCTTGGTCGACGAGTGCTTCGAGTTCGCCGCTGTCCATGGCCTCGTAGCCCAGTTCAGCCGCGATCGCCGACGGATCTGCGCCGGCGCCGGGTGCCCGCTCGCACATCTGCCCGAGCACGGTCTTGGTCTGCGTGGCCGTGAGCTGCCCGGAAGTCTCCATCTCGACCAGCGATGCAAGCTGGGAGCCTTCGAGCAGTTCGGCTCCGTCCAGCGCCAAGTTCTGCACCGCATGGGTCACAGCACGGCTCGCATCAGCGCCAGCTGCCACTGCGTCGAGCACCAGCAGCGCGAGGCCGCGACTGCCGATCACCTGGGCATCAGCAGGGTCGGCACCGAGCGCGCAGAGACGCTCGCTCAGCGACGCCGGCAGTTCGGGCATGGCGGCGCGAACCTGGGCGATCCATTCGTCGTCGGGCGCCAGCGGCACGAGGTCGGGCTCGGGGAAGTACCGGTAGTCGTCTGCCTCTTCCTTGGAACGCAGCGAGTGCGTACGCCCGTCCTCGGACCAGTGGCGCGTTTCCTGTACCGGGGCATCGCCGGCGGCGTACAGCTCGATGTGGCGCTGGGCCTCGTAGTCGATTGCATTCCGCAGCGACCGCAGCGAGTTCAGGTTCTTGACCTCGCAACGGGTGCGCAACTCGTCCGAGCCGGCGGGCCGGACGCTGATGTTCGCGTCGACGCGCATCGAGCCCTCTTCCAGCCGGGCGTCGGATGCGCCGAGCGTCAGCAGGATCGCCCGCAGCTCCTCGACATACGCGCTGGCCTCTGCTGCCGAACCGATGTCGGGCCGCGAGACGATCTCCAGCAGGGGTGTGCCCGCCCGGTTGTAGTCGACGAGCGCGCCGACGGCCCCGTGGATGCGACCATCCGCGCCCCCTAAGTGCGTCGTCTTGCCGGCGTCCTCTTCCAGATGCGCCCGCTCGATGCCGACCCGGCTGCCGCCCGGGACGTCGAGCCAGCCGTCGGAGCAGATCGGCTGGTCGTACTGGCTGACCTGGTAGTCCTTCGGCATGTCCGGGTAGAAGTAGTTCTTGCGGTGGAACACCGACGGCCGGATCTCGCAGTTGAGCGCGAGCCCCACCGCCATGGCCAGTTCGACGGCGCGGCGATTCAGCACGGGCAGCGAGCCGGGCAGGCCCAGGCAGACCGGCGTGACGTTGGTGTTCGGCTCGTCGCCGAAGCGGCTGGGCGCGGCGGAGAACAGCTTCGTGTCGGTCGCCAGCTCGACGTGGACTTCAAGCCCGACCACGGTCTCCCAGCCCGCCGTCATCGGCGTCGTGCCCCTGTCGAGCCGGTCACGGCAGCCAGCGGCGGCTTCGGCAGCGGCGGCGCGGCGCGCTCCAGCGCTGCAGCCACCGTCAGCATCGTCTCCTCGCCCAGCGCGGGGGCCATGACCTGCACGCCCACCGGCAGGCCCTCCGCGCCGGTTCCGAACGGCACCGACATGGCCGGATCGCCCGAGAGATTCGACGGGATGGTGCAGGTGTCACACCGATACATGGTCATCGGGTCGGCGCGCTCGCCGAAGCGGAATGCCACGCAGGGCGAGGTGGGCGACAGCAGCACGTCGAAATCGGCGTAGGCAGCGTCGAAGTCTCGCCGGGTCAGCATGCGGACCCGCTGGGCCTTGCCGTAGTAGGCGTCGTAGTAGCCGGCGCTGAGGGCGAAGGTGCCCAGCATGATGCGCGCTTTGACCTCGTCGCCGAAGCCGGCCCGGCGGGTCAAGCGGTTCATCTCCTCGACGTCAGCGCCCTCAACCCGCAGCCCGTAACGAGTGCCGTCGTAACGCGCCAGATTGCTCGAGGCCTCCGCCGGTGCGATGAGGTAATACGCCGTGAGGCCGTAGGTGACCGCGGGCACCGAGACCCTGCCGACGGTCGCCCCTGCGTCGGCCAGCGCATCAGCCGCCTCGAGCACCCGCTCGGTCACATCCGCATCGATCCCGTCGAGCACCTCGCCTGCTGCATCTCCCGGCGCTGGGCCACCGGTCGCAGCACCATTGCGGCCGCTCCCGGTCAGCTCGCTGACGACACCCACTCGCAAGCCCTCAACGCCCCGCGCCAGCGCGGCCTCAAAGTCGGGCACGGCTGCGGGAATCGACGTGCTGTCGGCAGGATCGTGGCCACTGATCACATCGAGTGCGAGCGCAGCATCGGCGACGTCGGCTGCGAACGGGCCGATCTGGTCGAACGAGCTGGCGAAGGCCACGAGCCCGTAGCGGCTGACGCGGCCGTAGGTGGGCTTGATGCCCACAATGCCGCACAGCGATGCAGGCTGGCGGATCGAGCCGCCGGTATCGGAGCCCAGCGCCAGCGGCGCGAAGCCGGCGGCGACCGCTGCAGCCGAGCCCCCGCTGGAGCCGCCAGGCACCCGGGCGAGGTCGTAGGGATTGCGCGTGGGGCCGAATGCCGAGTGCTCGGTGGAGCTGCCCATCGCGAATTCGTCGAGGTTGGTCTTGCCGATCATCACGGCACCGGCGGCCGTCATGGCCTGTACGACCGTGGCGTCGTAGGGAGGCTGCCAGCCTTCGAGCATCCGCGACGAGCAGGTGGTGGCCACGCCACGCGTGCACAGGTTGTCTTTGAACGCCACGGGGACGCCCGCCAGCGGTCCGGGGTCGCGGCCCCCCTCGACTGCTGCATCGATGGCCGCTGCAGCAGCTCGAGCCTGCTCGGCCGTCACTGTGTTGAACGCGTGGACATCACCATCGTGGGTCGCGACGCGGCCGAGGAAGTCTTCGAGCACATCCGTTGCTCGACGGGTGCCGGCGCGCACTTCAGAGGCGATGACGTGCGCCGAAGTCATTGTGCAATCACCGAGCGGGACACGGCCAGCTCAGGCTTCCGCGCCGAGCACCGGCGGCACTTCGAACTGCCCGTCGGAAGCGGCGGGCGCCTGGGACAGCACCTCGTCCCGGTCCACCGGCGAGCTCTCGACATCGTCACGGAACACGTTGCGGAGCGGGTAGGGGTGTGCGAGCGGCGGCACATCGTCGAGATCCAGATCTTCGAGCTGACGGGCATGCTCGAGCACACGTCCCAAGTGGCCCGTGTAGTGCTCGATCTCGTCGGAGGTGAGCTCGATCCGGGCAAGCCGCGCCACATGCGCCACCTGGTCCGTGCTCATCGCTGCAGTCGGCTCTCCCATTGCAGCGGCAGGGTACCGGCGCGGCCTCAGCGGGGAATTCGTCGCCGGGCGGCTTCTGCCAGCAACTCGCCGGGGCGGGTCGGGCTGAACAGCACCTGCGACACCGACAACACCTGTGCGGTGCCGGTGGTGCGCGGCACCACCTCGACCTGGCCGTTCAAAGCGACGAGCAGCACCGGTCCGAGGGCATTGCCGCTGATGTCCACCAGGTCGTCGGCTGCGAGATCGATGTCGGCGGGCGCAGCGGCGAGCGACGCAATGTCGGCCCGTCGCAGCAGGAACGGCTCGCGCGTCGCCATGCGGTCATGCAATACGAATCCGTTGGGAACGAACACCACCCAGCGGCGCGCCAGTTGGTGCAGCGAGCGGAATCCCAACACAGCCGCAGCGAGCCCGGTGACCGTGACAACGACGGCCCAGATCCACTGCTCGATTGCCCACAGCACTGCTGGCGCGGCGATGCCGGCAACCACGGCCGCCCACACCAGCGGGATCGGAGCGACCGCCAGCAGGAACGGCGTGCGCAGCAGCATGCGCCGCTCGTTGCCGTAGCTGAGGCCGTCGACCATGGAATTGCCGGTCTCCGGCAGCAGCGCAACGGCGGTCGCGATGGCGGCGCCCGCGATGGCGGCGGCGGCACGCGGGGCAGCGAGGTCGGCATCCCACGCCGCTGCGGCCACGACCGCACCGATGGCCACGCCGACCGAGGCAGGCGTGGCAATGCGCACGACGGTGAGCGCCCATGGCCGGCGCACCAGGGTTGCCGTCAGCACGAACGCCCACGCAGCCCAAAGTTCGGCGCTCAGGATGCGCGCCGAGGACTCCGAGCAGGCGACGAGCGCATCCGCCGCTGCGGCCCCCACGCTCCACGGCATCGCCAGCCACAACAGCCGCATCAACCACAGGGTCGGGTGCGCGCGCAGCGTTGCTCCCACGGGCGAAGTCTTGCCGCTGGAAACCGCAACACTCCGTCTTGCTGCTGCCGAAGCAGTCACAGCCCCTCGGTACTCTCGGCAGTGCGATGCCCTCCGAAAGCGATGACTCGACGGGCGAGCGCCAGGAAGCGGCGCTGAGTTCCGCTGCCGAGAGTGATCTCGAGCGCATGCGGCAACTGGCGAGTCTGATCAACCGCTACGACGTGGAGTACCACCGGGACGATGCGCCGTCGGTGCCCGACGGAGAGTACGACGCCCGCAAGCGCGAGCTCGTCGAACTCGAGACGCGCTACCCCGACTTCGCAGATCCGAATTCGCCCAGCCAGCGCATCGGCGCCGAGCTGTCGGCACTGTTCAGCGAGGTCGTCCATGCCAGACCGATGATGTCGCTCGACAACGCAATGGACTTCGATGAGCTGCGGGCGTGGCACGGCCGTGTCATGCGCGGCCTTGCATCGACGCAGCCGACGCTGTTCGACGACGCGGACGCCGACGATGCCAGCGACGACGGCAACGGCAGCGGCAGCGAGGTGAGCCCGCCTGAACCGGAGCTGATCTGCGAGCTCAAGTTCGACGGGCTGGCCGTATCGCTTCGCTACGAGCAGGGACGCCTCGTCCAGGCAGCGACGCGTGGAAACGGGCGCGTGGGCGAGGACGTCACCGCCAACGTCGTGACCATCGCGGACATTCCCCGGGAACTGAGCGCGGCATCACCGGTGCCCGAGGCGATCGAAGTGCGCGGCGAGATCTTCCTGCCGCTGGACAGATTCCGCGAGTTGAACGAGTCGCAGGCCGAGGCTCGCCACGCGCTCGCCGCGGCCGCGGACGACGCCAGGCGACAGCTCGCCGAGGCACCCGACGACATGCCGGCGAGCGAGCGGCGGAAGCTCGAATCGCTGGCCAAGCTCACGCCGGTCGATGTGCAGCGCCGCCATCCCGATTATGCCAATGCCCGGAACACGGCTGCTGGCAGCCTGCGCCAGAAGGATCCCTCGATCGTCGCGACGCGTGGCCTGTCGTTCTGGAGCTACGACGTCGGCGGCCTGGCCGGCGGGCCCGATCTCAACGACGCCGGCAGGGTCTTCGCGTACCTGGGCGAGCTCGGCATGCCGGTCAATCCCGAGATCCGTACCTTCGGCACGCTCGCCGAGGTCGAGGAGTTCTGCACGCGGTGGGAGCGCGACCGCCACAAGCCCGCCTATGAGATCGACGGCGTCGTCGTGAAGGTGGCCGACCTCGAGCTCCGGTCGCAGCTCGGCTACACCAGCCGGGCGCCGCGATGGGCGGTGGCCTACAAGTTCCCCCCGGAGGAACGCACGACCAAGCTGCGAAACATCATGGTCTCCATCGGGCGCACCGGTCGTGCCACGCCGTTCGCCTATATGGAACCTGTCTTCGTCGGCGGATCGACGGTGTCGCTGGCCACGCTGCACAACCAAGATCAGGTAGCTGCCAAGGATGTGCGCCCGGGCGACACCGTGATCGTGCGCAAGGCCGGCGACGTCATTCCCGAGGTGGTCGGCCCCGTGCTCGCCGAGCGTCCCGACGGGCTGCCCGAGTGGACGTTTCCCACCGTCTGTCCGGTCTGCGGCCACCGTCTCGTGCGCGAGGAGGGCGATGCCAACACCTATTGCGTGAACCGTTCATGCCGTGAGCGGATCATCCAGGGCATCGGGCACTTCGTGGGCCGGGGCGCGCTCGACATCGAAGGTCTCGGCGAGCGCACCGTGGTCCTGCTCTACGAGCAGGGATTGGTTGCCGACGCAGCAGACCTCTTCGGCCTGACCTCCGACGACCTCGTCGGACTCGAGGGATTCGCTGAGAAGTCCGCTACGAGCCTGGTGGCAGAGATCAGCCAAGCGCGGGAGGCACCCCTGGCCCGGTTGCTCATCGGCCTCGGCATCGAGCACTTGGGCCCGACAGCCTCGGAGCTGCTCGCAATGCGCTTCGGCACCCTCGATTCCATCATGGAGGCCACCGACGACGACCTTGCCGACATCGACGGCATCGGCCCGATCATCGCCGCGAGCGTCACGGGCTTCTTCGCCGACGACGACAACCGGGCGCTGGTGGAGAAGCTGCGCGGCATGGGTGTCCGCTTCGATGTCGTCGACGATCCTGACGACAGTGCCGACGCGCCACAGGTGCTGACCGGACGCTCAGTGGTGGTCAGCGGCAACCTCGACGGCTGGTTCATCGGGCGCGACGACACGAAGCGGGCCATTGTGCGGCGCGGCGGCAAGTCCACCTCGTCGGTGAACAAGAGCACGTACGCGCTGGTTGCCGGCGAACGCGCCGGGCAAGCCAAGCTGGACAAGGCGGCCGAGCTAGGTGTGCCTGTGCTCGACGAGGACGGTCTGCGAACCCTGCTCTCCGCCGGAACGGTCGACGCTTCTGAGCCTTAGAGGCCGCGCCGATAGGCGACCGTCCACCAGTCGTCGGGTCGGGTCCGCTGTGATGCGGGCTGCTTGCCGAACCGACGATCTGGTGGAGGTGC
>NZ_JAPYOK010000079.1:0-26029 GCF_028283155.1 Candidatus Poriferisodalis multihospitum
CATCGTCGGCGACATCGTCCACAGCCGCGTGGCCCGCAGCGAGATCGAGGCGTACACCGCGCTGGGTGCCAGCATCGTGCTGGTCGCCCCGCCGACGCTGCTGCCAGCGCAACCGCGGGAGTGGATCGATAGCTGGCTGCCGCCTGATGACGCCAATCGAGTCGAGATCACCCACAGCCTCGACGACGTGCTCGGCGAGCTCGACGTGATCGGGCTGCTGCGCTGCCAGCGGGAGCGCATGATCGACGGCCTGATCGGCTCGATTCCCGAGTACGTGGCCCGGTACGGCCTCACCTTCGAGCGTGCACATCGTCTCCGCGGGAGCGCAGTCGTCACCCACCCCGGACCCATGAACCGCGGCATCGAGATCGCCGGCGATACCGCCGAGGACCTCGCTGCCGAGGGGCGCCTGCTGGTCACCCGTCAGGTCACCTACGGCGTGGCCGTGCGCATGGCGACACTGTTCCGGCTCATCGGATCGGGTACCGCACTCGGAGCCGACGATCGTGAGTGACCTCGGGACACCGCCGAGCGAAACGGCGCAGAGGCCGGGGCTGGTCATTGCAGGCGGCGAGATCGTCGAACGCGGACGGCGTCGGCGCGCCGACATCACCGTGATTGACGGCCGCATCGTGCGAGTCGACCCGCCGGGCCGGCATCCGCTCGCCGAATTCGTCGAGCACGAGGGAGCGCAGCGGGACCCAAACCGACAACGCGCACATGGCGAAGCGCACACCTGGGTCGGCTCAATCCACGACCTCGGGCCGATGCTCGGAGGCGATGCCGCAGCGGAAGAACCGCTGTTCGCGGCGATGGCGCTCGTCGATGCCACAGGATGTGTCGTCGTATCGGGGTTCGTCGACCTGTGCGCCCGCGTCGCCGAGCCGCTTGCCGTCGACGTCGACCTCGTGCAGATCACTGCTATGGCGGCGGCGCTGGGCGGGTTCACGGCGCTGGTCGCGCAGCCAGACACCGACCCGCCGCTGGACCGGCTCGGCCAGCTCGCCGAACTCCATCGCGTTGCCGCGTTCGCGCCAAGCTGCCACATCATCCCGGCGGCGGCAGTCACCGCCGGGCGGGCGGGCGAGCATCTTGCACCAATGGCTGAGCTGGCCGAGGCGGGTGTCGCCTGGTTCACCGATGCGGGTCCCCTACGGAACTGGGAACTGCTGTGCCGGGCGCTGCAGTACGCGGCCCCGCTGGGGGCGACGGTGGCGGTGCGCCCGTCGGGTGCCGCGATCGGCATCGGTGCGCCGATGCACGAAGGCGCGGTGTCGGCCCGCATGGGCATCGCTGGCGAGCCGGCCGAGGCGGAGCATGCCGCGGCTGCAGCGGCTGTCAGCGCGGCCCGACGCACCGGTGGCCGCCTCCACCTCGACCGCATCAGCGCTGCGGCCACCGTCGAGTTGGTGCGAGCCGCCAAAGCGGACGGCCTCGACGTCTCGGCGTCGGTCACCGCAGAGCATCTGCTGTTCATCGACGCCGACGCGGCGGGCTTCGACACGCTGATGCGAGCCGAGCCGCCTTACCGCACCGCCGCCGACCGGGCTGCGCTGGTTGCCGGCGTGAATGACCGAACCATCGACGCGGTGGTCAGCGCACACACGCTGCTGCCGCCGAACGACAAGGACGCGCCCTTCGACGAAGCGCCCCCCGGCTTCGCGTCCTTGGAGACCTGCGCTGCGATCGTGCTCAGCCACCCTGACATCGAGTTCGAAGCGGCCTTGGACGCCCTGTCGTGGCGGCCGGCCGAGCTGGCCGGCGTCACCCATCTGGGCGGCGGCTCGATCGAGCCCGGACAGCCGGCCAACCTCGTCGTGATCGACCTTGACCGGCCATGGACGCAGATCACTCGCGACAAGTCCTTCGCGCGGGTGTCGCCGCACCACGACCGGCGCTTGAATGCACAAGTGACCGAGACCATCATCGAAGGCGCCCGCGCAGTTCGCTCGGGCTACCCCGAGATGCCCGACGACCTCGCCCCTGATCGAGCGTCGATCCGGGCCCACCGCAGGTGGCAGCGTCTGATACCGGAGCCAAGCGCATGAGCACTGCACGGCCCACTGCCGGCGCGCTCGTGCTCACCGACGGCACCACCTTCGAGGGCGAGATGATCGGCGCGCCCCTGGGCCACTCCGGCGGCATCGCATCGGGCGAGGTGGTGTTCAACCGACAGTGATCTCGACGCCTACCTCACCCGGCACGGCATCGCTGGCATTGCGGGCGTGGATACGCGCCGCCTGACACGCCACGTGCGCGACCACGGCGCCATGCCCGGTGCGTTCGGGCCCGTACCCGACGATGAGGCGCTGGAACGCCTCGCGGCCGCGGCCTCCGCTGAGCCCGGCACCGCAGGTGTCGATCTCGTCGGCGAGGTCACCACCGCCGAGCCGTACACCGCCGGTGACGGGCCATGGCGCGTGGTGGCCTACGACCTGGGCATCAAGCGCGCCATCGCCGACAACCTCGGGCGTATCGCCACCGTCGAGGTGGTGCCGGCGCACACGCCTGCCGCAGAGGTACTGGCACGCGAGCCCCACGGTGTGTTCCTCTCCAACGGCCCGGGCGACCCCGAGATGGCCGGCAGCGTTACCGACGCGCTCGGCGATTTGCTCGACCGGGTGCCGATCTTCGGCATCTGTCTCGGCCAGCAGGTGCTCGGCCTTGCGCTGGGCGGCCGCTCCTACAAGCTGCCCTTCGGCCACCACGGGGGCAACGTGCCGGTGCGCGACGAGTCGACCGGCCGCGTCGAGATCACCAGCCAGAACCACAACTTCGCCATCGAATCCGGCTCGGTGCCCGGCGTCGACGAAACGCACGTGTGCCTGAACGACGGGTCGCTCGAAGGCTTCGCCTGCCGCGACCTGCCCGCGTTCGCCGTGCAGTACCACCCTGAAGCCAGCCCCGGCCCGCATGACTCGCGGTACCTCTTCGACCGATTCGCCGATCTCATGTCGTCGTTCTGGGGCAGGAACCCCAACGGCGCCAGTCTCGGCGCCGCCGCCAGTCACGGGAAGGCCCGCTGATGCCGCGCCGCGACGACATCAGCTCGATCCTCATCATCGGCTCGGGGCCCATCGTGATCGGCCAGGCCTGCGAGTTCGACTACTCGGGCACGCAGGCTTGCCGGGTGCTGCGTGAAGAGGGTTACCGGGTGATCCTGGCCAACTCGAACCCGGCCACGATCATGACCGACCCCGAGTTCGCCGATGCCACTTACGTCGAGCCGCTCGACGCGGCGGTGCTCGAGGCGATCATCATCCGCGAACGCCCGGATGCGCTGCTGCCCACGCTCGGCGGCCAGACGGCGCTGAACCTCGCCACCGAGCTCTCCAACAGCGGCGTGCTCGACCGCCACGGCGTCGAGATGATCGGCGCGTCCGAACAGGCCATCAACACGGCAGAGGACCGCGACCGCTTCCGCCAGGCCATGACCGAGATCGGCCTGCGCTGCGCTCGCTCAGCCATCGCTCACTCCATGGACGAGGCTCGCCGGGCCATCGACGAGATCGGCCTGCCGGTCATCATCCGTCCCGCCTACATCCTGGGCGGGGAGGGGACCGGCTTTGCCACCACGGCCGGCGAGTTCGAACACGCCGCGGCGGCAGGCCTCGACGCCAGCCCCATCAACGAGATCCTCATCGAGCAGTCGGTGAAGGGCTGGAAGGAATTCGAGCTCGAGGTGATGCGCGACCGCGCCGACAACTGCGTGGTGATCTGCTCCATCGAGAACTTCGATGCGATGGGCGTTCACACCGGCGACTCGATCACCGTCGCCCCTACCCAGACCCTGTCCGATGTGGAGTACCAGCAGATGCGCGACGCGGCCTTCGCCTGCATCCGCCGCATCGGCGTGGAGACGGGCGGCTCGAACGTGCAGTTCGCCGTCAACCCCGACAACGGCGAGCAGATCATCATCGAGATGAACCCGCGGGTCAGCCGCAGCTCCGCCCTGGCGTCGAAGGCGACCGGCTTCCCGATCGCCAAGATCGCCGCCCGACTCGCCGTCGGCTACACGCTGGATGAGATCATCAACGACATCACCGGCGAGACGCCTGCCAGCTTCGAGCCGACCATCGACTACGTGGTCACCAAGATCCCTCGCTGGGCCTTCGAGAAGCTGCCCGGTGCCGCGCCGGTGCTCGGACCGCAGATGCAGTCGGTCGGCGAGGTGATGGCCATCGGCCGCACCTTCCCCGAGAGCTTGCAGAAGGCGCTGCGCAGCCTGGAGCAAGGCCGTTTCGGCCTGAATGCTGACGCAGGCGAGGCGCAGTACGCCGAGCGCACGACGGCCGAGCTGCTCGACGCGATCAGCACGCCCACGCCCGAGCGCGTCTTCGAGATGGGAGAGCTGCTGCACAGAGGCGCCGATCCTGACGAGGTCAGCACCGCCACCGGCGTGGACCCGTGGTTCGTCGACCAGATGCTCGCCATCATCGACGAACGGGCGGTGCTCGAAGCGGCCGGCGGCCCCAGCCAGCTCAGTCGACGTGCGTGGAAGCGCGCCAAGCAGCTCGGCTTCGCCGACGCCCAGCTGGCATGGCTGTGGGGCACCGACGAGGCCGAGGTGCGCACGGCGCGCCTCGAAGCGGGCGTGCGCGCCACGTTCAAGACCGTGGACACGTGCGCTGCGGAGTTCGATGCCCGCACGCCGTACCACTACTCCGCCTACGAAGACGAGGACGAGATCCGCCCCGGCACCCGCCCCCGCATGATCATCCTGGGCTCGGGGCCTAACCGCATCGGCCAGGGCATCGAGTTCGACTACTGCTGCGTGCACGCCAGCTTCGCCTTGCGCGAGGCCGGCTACGAGACCGTCATGGTCAACTGCAACCCCGAGACGGTCTCCACCGACTACGACACCTCAGACCGCCTGTACTTCGAGCCGCTCACCACCGAGGACGTCCTCAACATCATCGGCGCCGAGGATCCGGTCGGCGTCATCGTGAGCCTCGGCGGCCAGACGCCACTCAAGCTGGCGTCGGAACTCCCCGCCGAGCTGGTGTGCGGCACGCCCGCCGACTCCATTGACCTGGCCGAGGACCGCGAGCGCTGGAATGCGCTCTGCTCCGCGCTGGCCATCCCGCAGCCGCCGGGCGGCACCGCAGCCGGGCCGGCCGAAGCGGCTGCGATCTGCGACGACATCGGCTTTCCCGCGCTCGTGCGCCCCAGCTACGTGCTCGGCGGCAGGGCCATGACCGTGGTCTATGACCACGACGAGCTGGCCGCCACCATGGCCGAGTTGGCGCAGTTCTCCTCGCTCGGTCGCGAAGGGGGACTGTCGGCCGAACGACCCGTGCTCGTGGATCGCTTCCTCGAAGACGCCATCGAGGTCGACGTCGACTCGCTGCGCGACCGCACCGGCGCGTGGATGCTCGGCGGGATCATGGAGCACGTCGAGCAGGCCGGCGTGCACTCGGGCGACAGCGCGTGCGCCATCCCGCCGCCGAGCCTGAGCGCCGAGACCCAGCAGATGATCGTGACCTACACCCAACGCCTGGCCGAGTCGCTCGGCGTGGTGGGGCTGCTGAACGTGCAGTTCGCCGTCAAGGCCGGCGAGGTGTTCGTGATCGAGGCCAACCCGCGGGCGTCGCGCACGGTGCCGTTCGTCGCCAAGGCCACCGGGGTGTCGCTCGCCAAGGCGGCATCGCGGGTGATGGCAGGCGAGACGCTCGATGAGCTCGTCGCAGACGGGATGCTGCCCGGCTGGTCACGCAACGGCCGGTTGTCGGCGGACGGTGCGATGACAGATGCCGACGAGCGTGCGACGGTGCCCCGCCATGTCGCCGTGAAGGAAGCCGTGCTGCCCTTCGGCCGGTTCCCGTCGGTGGACACCGTGCTCGGTCCCGAGATGCGCTCGACGGGCGAGGTCATGGGCATTGACGCGACCTTCGGGCTGGCGTTTGCCAAGAGTCAGATCGCTGCGGGCGATGCACTCCCGTCCGGTGGCACGGTGCTGCTCACGCTGGCCGACCGCGACAAGCCCGAGGGACTCGAGGCGGCCCGTGTGCTCTCTGAGCTCGGCTTCGACATCGCTGCGACGGCCGGCACGGCCGACTACCTGCGACGCAACGGCATTGCGGTCGCGACCGAAGTGGCGAAGCTGTCGGTGGACGGCCACGAGACCTCGCCCGGCGAGGATTCGGTGCAGCTCATTGCTGCGGGTCGCATCCAGTTGGTGGTCAACACGCCGAGGGGTCGAGGGGCGCAGATCGACGGCCGCCACATCAGGGCGGCGGCACGCACGCATCACGTCCCGTGCCTGACCACCGTGGCCGCGGCCCGCGCCGCGGCGACCGGCCTTCGCGAGTGGCTCGCCAGCGACTTGCAGGTGCGGCCGCTGCAGGAATTCCACGCAGAATTCGATGCGTCGATGCGACGCGAGCATGCCTGAGTCGCTGCCCCGGGCCGTCCCTCGCGGTGGCGTCGACATGGCAGTGCGGATCGGCAGCGTGGAGCTGCCCAACCCGGTCATGACGGCGTCCGGCACTGCCGGCTACAGCACCGAGCTCGGCTCGTACATGGATCTGGCATCGCTCGGGGCGATCGTGACCAAATCGCTCTCGCCGTTCGCCTGGGCCGGCAACCCGGCACCGAGAGTGGTGGGCACTGCTGCGGGGATGCTCAACGCGGTAGGGCTGCAGAATCCGGGTGTCTCCGAATGGGCGGAGCACGAACTGCCGCGCCTGGCCCGCACGGGCGCCCGGGTGGTGGCCAGCATCTGGGGCCGCACGGTCGCCGACTACGCCACGGCAGCAGCGGCGCTCGCAGGTGCCGGGCTCACGGCGCTGGAGGTGAACGTGAGCTGCCCGAACCTCGAAGGCCGCGGCCAGATGTTTGCCTGCGATCCATCGGCCACGGCCGATGCCATCGGCGCCTCCGCTGCTGCGGGAGTGCCGGTGTGGGCGAAGCTCACCCCCAACGTCACCGATCTCGTCGAGATCGCCGAAGCGGCCGTGAGCGCTGGAGCCGAGGCGCTCACGCTCATCAACACCGTCTTTGGCATGTCAATTGATCCAGCCACCGCGCAGCCCACGCTCGGCAACGGCGGCGGGGGGCTGTCGGGTCCGGCCATCCGCCCGGTTGCAGTGCGGGCCGTCTACGACGTCCGTGCTACGCTCGGCGGCGTGCCGATCGTGGGCGTGGGCGGGGTGGCCAAAGGGGAGCACGCGGTCGAGCTCATGGCTGCCGGCGCCTGCGCGGTCCAGGTCGGGACTGCGTCGTTCTGGGACCCCCGGGCACCTCGCAACGTGCTCGACGAGCTGCGGCGCTGGTGCGAGCGGCACGGTGTCCGCTCTGCAGTCTCACTGACGGGGCGCGCCCACCGGACTGCAACCGACGCAGGGGAGACCACATGAACCCGCCAACCGCCACCGCGCCGGCATCGGTCCTCGGGCGAGTCCCAGCGCGTGATCGCTTGGCCCTCGCGCTCGATGTGCCCGATCGGGATGCCGCCATGGCGCTAGTGGAGCGCTTTGGGGCCGACTTCGGCGTCATGAAGGTCGGTCTCGAGCTGTTCCTCGCCGAGGGCCCCGGGGTCGTCCGCGACATCGTGTCGGCGGGCAGCCGCGTGTTCTTGGACCTGAAGCTCCACGACATACCGAACACGGTGGAGCACGCTGCTCGCTGTGCAGGCGAGCTGGGTGTCTGGCTGCTCACGCTGCACACCCAAGGCGGGCCGGACATGCTGGCCGCGGGCGCAAGTGGCTTGAGCGACGGTGCTGCCGACGCGAACCCGAGCGCCGAAGTGCCGATCGCACTGGGCGTCACCGTGCTCACCTCAGACGCAGACGCCCCATCGGAGGTGCTGACGAGCCGCGCACGGCTGGCCGAGCAAGCCGGCTGCGGCGGCGTCGTGTGCGCCGCACCCGATCTTCCCGTCGTGACCAATGCGGTGCCGGGGATGCTCCGGGTGGTCCCGGGCATTCGCCCTGCCGGGGCGCCGTCGGCCGATCAACGCCGCGTCGCAACCCCGGCGTCGGCACTGGCGGCAGGCGCCGATGTGCTCGTCATCGGCCGAGCGGTCACCGCAGCGCCTGATCCGGATGCCGCAGCGGCAGCCATCGTCGCCGAGGTCGCTGCCGCCTTGGGATCACCGTAAGCACCGGCGCATTCGAGCCCGGTGTCGGGGGGCCTATCTGGCGCATAGCTACACTGCACCTCAATGAGTCCGCTGCCTGAACTGAGTGACGAGCAGCGTGCCGAGGCGCTGGCCAAGGCCAAGGAGGCCCGCGAGGTCCGCGCAAACGTCAAGCATCGGTTGAAGATGGGCCTGCTCACCTTCGACGAGTTGCTGGCCGAAGCCGACTCTGTCGAGAACGTCGGCAAGCTCAAGGCACTCGCTGCCTTGGAGTCGATGCCCGGTCTCGGCAAGGTCAAGGCCCGCCGACTGATGGCTGAGATTGGTATCGCCGACAACCGGCGGCTGCGAGGTCTCGGCGAGACGCAGCGGCGCCGTTTGAGCGAGCATTTCGCACAGGATTCCGCCTCAGGCGCGTGAAGACAGTCGCATGACCGACCCGGCGCCCAGCGGCGCTGCGAGTCTTGGCGCGCCGGGGCGCGCATCAGGCGACAGCGCGCCGGGGCGCGCATCAGGCGACAGCGCGCCGGGGCGCGCATCGGGCGACAGCGCGCCTTGGGGCGTCACGCTGTACGTGGTGTGCGGGCCGGGCGGGGCGGGCAAGGGCACGATCGTGGCCGAGCTGGTGGCGCAGGATCCCACACTGCTGCTCAGCCGATCCTGGACAACCCGTCCTCGCCGGGTGGGGGAACCGGCCGAGGCCTACACGTTCGTGTCGGCCGGGGAGTTCGACGCCCGGATCTCAGCAGGCGGGTTCCTGGAGTGGGCGGACTTCTTCGAGTACCGCTATGGCACCCCGATGCCGCCGCCCGATCTCGACCGGGATCTGGTGCTCGAAATCGATGTGCAGGGTGCTGTTTCGGTGCGGAACCGTGATCCTGCCGCCTTGGTGATCATGGTGCTGCCGCCGAGCCGCGCCGAGCAGGAGCGGCGCATGCGCCGCCGGGGCGATCCTGATGCAGATGTCGCACGACGGCTCGCCAAGGCCGACGAGGAATTGCCCGTCGGTTACCGGATGGCCGATCTCATCGTTGTGAACCGGGACATCTCGAGCACGGTGTCGGAGATCGCCTCATTCGTGGAGCGCACCAGGTCCCGCCGGTAGCCTGCGGCTTGCGATGACTGAGTCAACCGACACCATGATCACCCCAGGGCTTGAAGACTTGCTCTCCAAGGTCGACTCGAAGTTCACGCTGGTGAGCCTCGCTGCCATGCGCTCGCGGCAGATCAACTCGTATTACAACCAGCTCGACGGCGGCATCGGCTCGGTTGTGCCGCCGCAGGTTGCTTCGGTTGCCCGCAAGCCCTTGTCGATCGCATTCGAGGAGATCGACGCCGACAAGATCACGTTCGAGCGGTTCGACCCCGAGGAGCGAGCACGGCTGGAGGCCGAAGCGCTCGCCGCGGCGGAGGCTGACGCAGCCATGCTCGAAGTGGTTCCCGACCTCGAGGCCTGACTTGCCTGACGCTGCGGCGTCGCCGTTCGCCGGGCGCCGCGTGGTACTGGGCGTGAGCGGTGGCATCGCCGCGTACAAGGCAGTGATCCTGTGCCGGCTGATGGTGGACGCGGGTGCCCATGTGGCCCCGGTGATGACCGCAGCGGCGCAGCGATTCGTGGGCCACGCAACGTTCGACGCCTTGGCCAGCGAGCGCGTGCAGACGTCGATCTTTGGCGAGGACGACCCGATCCCGCACACGACGCTGGGCCAGACGGCCGACGTGGTGGTCGTAGCCCCCGCTACGGCACGTGTCATCGGCAGCTATGCCGCGGGCATCTCCGACGGTTTGCTCACCGCCACGCTGCTCGCCACGCGGGCACCTGTGGTGGTGTGCCCTGCCATGCACACCGAGATGTGGGAGCACGCCGCCGTGCAGCACAACATCGAGGTGCTGACCGGCCGGGGAGTGCACATGGTGGTGCCCGAGGCCGGTCGTCTCGCCGGCGGCGACATCGGCGCGGGCCGCCTTGCCGAGCCGGCCACAATCTTCGAAGCCGTGGCCGAGGTGCTCGCTGAGCTGCCCGAACCAGACCCTGCCCGGCAGTCACCGCCGCCGCGCCGCGACTTCGCCGGCGTCAGCGTTACCGTCAGCGCCGGAGGCACCCGGGAGGCCATCGATCCGGTCCGCTTCATTGGCAACCGGTCGTCGGGCAAGCAGGGATACGCCATTGCCACCGCTGCTCGGGATCGAGGTGCAGAAGTGACCTTGGTTACCAGCGCTCCGCTGGAACCGCCTGAGGGTGTTCGGGAAGTGCGCGTCGAGTCGGCAGCTGAGATGGAGGCCGCTGTGGCGTCGCATGCGGGCGCCGACGTGATCATCATGGCTGCGGCAGTGGCCGACTTCCGGCCTGCCGACGTAGCCCCGCAGAAGATCAAGAAGGGCAACCCCGCCGACAGCACCGAAGCCCCCGTCATCGTGCTTGAGCACACTCACGACATCCTCGCCGGACTCGGGGCGGCAAAGCCACTGGGTCAGGTGCTGGTCGGCTTCGCCGCCGAGACCGCTGACGTACTCGACAATGCTGCGGCGAAACTGGCTCGCAAGAACCTCGATGTGATGGTGGCCAACGACGTCTCGGCGGCCGGCGCAGGTTTCGCGCACGACACCAACATCGTGACGATCCTGCTGGCTGACGGCACCGTGCGGCCGCTGCCGATCTGCTCCAAGCGCGAGGTCGCCGACGCCGTTCTCGACACCGTCGCCGAACTGCGCCGGTAGTTCTCTGCGCCGGCGCACCCTCTGCTGCGTCGCGACCTCGTTCGTCTAGCCTTGCCGCGCTGCTCCGCATGCCTGCAGCGACAGGCCCAGACCACCGACTGATCACGACCGAATCGGGAGCCACATTGAACCAGTGGACCTTCACCTCAGAATCGGTGACCGAGGGCCATCCGGACAAGATGGCTGATCAGATCTCCGACGCCATCCTCGACACCCTGCTCATGCAGGACCGGGATGCCCGCGTGGCCGTCGAGACACTGGTCACGACTGGGCTGGTCGTCGTGGCGGGCGAGGTGTCTACCGAGGCATACGTGGACATCCCACGGGTGGTCCGCGACACGATCATCGGGATCGGGTACGACCACGGCGAGCTCGGATTCGACGGCAACACCTGTGGCGTGATGATCGCGCTCGACGAGCAGTCGCCAGAGATCACCAAAGGGGTGTTCGGCGGCAAAGATCAAGGGGCCGGCGACCAAGGCATGATGTTCGGCTTCGCCTGCCGGGAGACCGAAGCGCTGATGCCGCTGCCGATCTATGTGGCTCACCGCATGGCCGAGCAGCTGACCGAGGCCCGCAGATCCGGCCGCATCCCGTACCTGCGGCCCGACGGCAAGACCCAGGTGAGCTTCGAGTACCACGACGGCGAGCCGGTCGCACTGCGCACCGTGGTCGTGTCGGCCCAACACCGGGAGGGGATCGAGATCGCGGCCATGATGCGCCCCGATCTTCTCGAGCACGTCATCGGCCCTACGCTTGGCGAACAGTTCGCCGAGGAAGACTTCGAACTGCTCGTGAACCCGTCTGGCAGCTTCGTTAGCGGCGGGCCGGTCGCCGACGCCGGCTTGACGGGGCGCAAGATCATCGTCGACACCTACGGCGGCTATGCGCGTCACGGCGGCGGCGCATTCAGCGGCAAGGACCCGTCAAAGGTCGACCGCTCGGCGGCGTACGGCGCACGCTGGGTCGCGAAGAACCTCGTGGCGGCCGGGGCAGCAGACCGTTGCGAGATGCAAGTGGCCTATGCCATCGGGCGTGCCGACCCCGTCTCGGTGCTGGTGGAGACATTCGGCACTGCAGAAGTCGATCCGACGGCCATCTCGTCGGCAGTGGCTGAGGTGTTCGACCTGCGGCCAGCGGCGCTCGTCGCCGAACTGGAACTGCGCCGTCCCATCTACAAGGCGACAGCGGCCTACGGGCACTTCGGCCGCGAACCTGACGGCGCGACATTCCCTTGGGAACGCCTCAACCGGGTCGACGAACTCAAGTCCGCACTGGGTCTCTAGAACCGCCTGAGGCCACGGGCGCGACCACGCCCGATCGAAGCATGGTGAGTTCCCGCATGGGCTGTGGGGCTGCGCAAGCGACGCTCGAGTTCGGAGCGGGACGGGGCAGACTGCGTCGATGCGGCAGGCGGTGCAGGTGCTGGTGGACGAGCCGGCCATCGACCGCGAATTCACGTACCTCCTGCCGCCGGAGATGGCCTCCGGGCGTGTACCGGTCGCCGTCGGCACCATCGTGCGAGTGGTGCTCAACCGTCGCCGCCTGCGCGGCTGGGTGACCGCACTCGATGCACCGATACCCGCCGACTTAGAGCTGGCGCCGATCAGCAGCGTCGTCGGATTGGGGCCGCCGCCGCATGTGGTCGAGTTGGCGAGTTGGGCCGCATGGCGATGGGCCGGCACCAGGGCCCACTTCTTGCGTACGGCGAGCCCGGATCGCGTCGTCAAGGGCCTGCCGACGAGCGGTCTCGCGACTCTGCCGAGCGCCATGTCCGACGACCCGGCTGACACTCCCGAATGGATCACAGACGCCTTCGATGCTGGTGTCTTGCCGACTGTCGTGCGACTCGGCCCGTGCGCCGACGAATGGCCGCTGATCGTCGAAGCACTGCGCCACGGCCGCTCGCTCGTGCTCGTGCCCACCGTGGCCTGGGCGGCCCGGCTGGTGGGCAGGCTGCGCCAGGCGGGCGTGTCAACTGCACTCGCTCCACGCGACTGGGCCGGGGCAGCCTCCGCACATGCGGTTGTGGGGACCCGCGCCGGGGCATGGGCCCCTAGCGGCCCGCTCGATGTGGTCGTCGTGCTTGACGAACACGACGAGGCGTACCAGGGGGAGGCGGCACCTACGTGGAATGCCCGTGATGTGGCGGTCGAGCGGGCCCGCCGCAACGGCGCCCGCTGCCTGCTGGTGGGGCCGATGCCGTCGCCGGACGCGCTGTCATCAGCATCATCGGTCGCCACCGCGCCTCGTCCAGATGAGCGAGAAGCGTGGCCTCGAGTGCAGATTGCAGACCGACGCCAAGACGATCCAGCGACGGGGGAGTGGTGCGGCGAAGCCCTCGCAGAGCTGCTGCGCAGCGATGACACCGTGGTGTGCGTGCTGAACCGACTCGGCCGGGCGCGCCTCGCCTACTGCGCCTCGTGCGGCGAGCTGGCGCGCTCGCGCATGAGCGGCCGTGCGCTGCGGCTGGACAATCAGCAGTTCACCGACCCCGACAGTGGTGAAGTCCGGCCCGCGGTGTGCGAGTTCTGCGGAGCCACGAAGTTCCGGCGTGCCCGGGTCGGGGTGAAGGGCGTCGCCGAAGAGATGGAGCGCTTGGCTCGCCGTCCTGTCACCCAGATAGTCGGCGGCGTAGCGCCAGATGCAACCGGCGCCAGCAGGGGCCCTGGTGCTGCCGACGGCGGCGCTGGAGCATCGTCCCGTCGCCAGCAACCGCGACCACAGACGCGGCAGCCTGCGCTCTACATCGGCACCGAAGCAGTGCTGCACCGGGTGCCGTCGGCAGACTCAGTCGTGTTCGTCGACTTCGACCAGGAACTCACTGCGCCCCGTTACCGGGCCGGCGAAGAGGCCTTCGCGCTGCTCGTCCGTGCAGCACGGCTGGTGGGGCCGCGCACGGGCGGCGGCAGCATCCTGGTGCAGACTCGGCTGCCTGCTCATCCGGTCTTGGTGGCTGCTGCTCAGGCCGATCCCAGCGATTGGCTGCGTGCTGAGATCGAGCATCGTTCAGCGATGCGCCAACCGCCCGCTGCAGCGTGGGCGCTGGTGTCCGGCGCCGCGGCCCCCGGCTACATCGACAGCCTCTCGGCGGGCCTGCATGCCGGCTCGCTCGACATAGCGGGACCCGCCGACGGAACATGGCGCATTCGCAGCGACGACAGCGACACGCTGCTGAACGCTCTGGCAACCGCAGAGCGACCGTCGGGGAGGCTGCGAGTAGCGGTCGATCCTCTGCGCGCCTGACTGGGCGGGCGGACCAAAAGAGCCTGCTCGACACACCGCAGTCGCGTCCCGCTCTTGCTGGCCATGCTTGAGCGCCCGCGCTCACGAGCCGTGCGCGGGCGCGCCGGTAGCCTCCGAAATCCATGGGAGGCACGTTCGAGATCCGGCTGATGGGCGATCCCGTGCTGCGCCAGCGCGCCGCCGAGATCACCGACATAGACGGCCGCGTGGCGCGCATGGTCGACGACATGCTGCCTGCCATGTACGAGGCCGAGGGCATCGGGCTTGCCGCCCCCCAGGTGGGCATCCAGCGGCGTCTGTTCATCTTCGACCTCTACGAGGGCGACGGCCCCCAGACGCTCATCAACCCCGAGATTGTCGAGAGCGACGGCGAGTGGACCTACACCGAGGGGTGTCTGTCGGTGCCGGGCCTGACATTCGAGATCGTCCGCCCAAAGCAGGTGCACATCGTCGGACGTGACCTCGACGGCGACGAGGTCAGCATCGAGGCAGATGAACTGCTGGCTCGCCTGTTCCAGCACGAACTAGATCATCTCGATGGTGTCCTGCTCGTCGACCATCTCGAAAAGGCCGAGCGCAAGGATGCGCTGCGAGAGTGGCGAGTCCAGCTCGCGCAGCTGCAGTCCGGCACGAATGGACCGGTGGCCGGCGGCCCCGTGCCGCTCGTGGGTCGCAGCGATTCGGACGGCTGAGGATTCGAGCCGGCGATGGCAGTGCCGGTGATGATGACTTCGAATGGGCAGCTGACGGGTTGTAGTGAGACTCCATGACATTGCCGTTCTCACCAGCACGGCCACGCCGGATCGCCTTCGCGGGCACCCCGGATGACGCTGTTCCGGCACTGCAGGCGCTCGATGAAGGTGGCTTCGAGATTCCTGTCGTGGTGACCGGCGCGCCACGTCGGCGCAGTCGCCGCGGCAGCGACACCCCGAGCCCGGTCGCCGCTGCCGCCGAAGGGCTGAGCCTGCCGGTCAGCCACGAACCGGCCGATCTCGCAGGCTGCGGCGCCGACTGTGCGGTCGTGGTGGCCTACGGGCAGCTCATCGGCGAGGATCTGCTGGCAGTCACACCCATGCTCAACCTGCACTTCTCGCTGCTGCCGCGCTGGCGGGGTGCCGCCCCAGTCGAGCGGGCGTTGCTTGCGGGCGACGACCGCACGGGCGTGTCCCTCATGGCGCTGGAAGCGACGCTCGACACGGGACCCGTTTACTGGCGCCACGAAGTGCCAGTCGGCCCCGCTGACACAGCGGCAGAACTTCGCCAGCGCCTCGCGCACGATGGCGCACAGCGCCTCGCGGAATCGCTGGCTGGGGGCCTTGGCACGCCCCAATCGCAATCAGGCGAGCCGACCTACGCCCGCAAGCTGACCCCCGCCGACCGTCAGATCGACTGGTCCCAGCCGACGGCCCTCATCGACCGGCAGATCCGGGTCGGCGGTGCGTGGACCGCGCTCGATGGCGAGCGCTTCATAGTCCGCGAGGCGAACCCGCTTGCGGACGGGCCCGACGATCCGCCCGGAACCCTGCGCGACGACTCCGTGGCGACAAGAGACGGCATGATCCGCCTGGCCGTCGTACAGCCCGCCGGCCGGGTTGCGATCGATGCCCAAGATTGGCTGCGCGGAGCGCGCCTGCCGTCCGGCACCCGCTTCGGCTGACCACGGGCCCGATTGGCAGTCCGGCCAATCAGGCTGCTCGCCGGTCATTCGCGTCGCCGGCCAGTCTCGTAGCGTGGTCGGATGCGCATCGGGCTGATCTCGGACACGCACATTCCTGAAGCCGCGCCCGAGCTGTGGCCCGAGGCGTACGAGGCCATGGAGGGCTGCGACGCCATCTTGCATGCTGGCGACATCTACGACATCTCGGTGGTCGATCGACTCAACGAGATCGCGCCCACCTGGGCGGCCCGCGGCAACGGCGACGACGGATCGTCAGGGCGAGACGTGCAGCCCGACCATCCATTGCTGGCCAACGCCTGGGCGCACACCTTCGACGGCGTGCGGGTCGGCCTTACTCACCACCTTCCGGTACCCGAGATGTCCTTCTACACCGTGGCCGATGCGGTCGAACGGCACTTCGGCGCCGATGAGCGGCTCGACGTGTGCGTGTACGGCGATACGCACGTCCACCGCATCGACACCCTGTCGGGTGTGCTGTGCGTCAATCCGGGGTCGCCCACATTCCCCCGCAACCTCAGCGCCCAGCTCGGCACCGTCGGTTATCTCGACATCGAAGACGGTGTTGCCACACCGTCGCTGTGGCAGCTCACCCCCGAAGGCCTCGAGCCCACGGAGTCCTGGGACTACGTCTGAACTCGTCACACGGTGCCGGTTCGCCGCTTCGGCGACGAATGCTTTGAGTTCCTGCGCCGCCTACAGTGCCCCGCGTTGCCGCACAGATTCGAACAAGGGGGAGTAGCAGTGGCCGACGATAAGGACGCATGGCTGGCAGCCACTGTTGAGCAGCCGATCGACGCTGATGAGGAGATCGTCGATCCGCATCACCACCTATGGGATTTTCCTGCTGGCACCTACCTCGTGCCAGAGCTTCACGAGGACACGGGAGCCGGGCACAACGTCACCCAGACCGTCTTTGTGGAGTGCGCCGCCGGCTACCACACGAGCGGGCCTGAGCACATGCGCCCGGTGGGCGAGACGGAATTCGTCCGGGAGCAGGCGGCGATCTCTGCCGAATCCGGCGGCGCGACGATCTCGGCCATCGTCAGCTTCGCCGATCTGACGCTGGGCAATGCAGTCGAGGAGGTGCTGGCGGCGCACGACGCGGCCGGTGAGGGGCTCTTCCGCGGCATCCGCCACGCCAATGCCTGGGACGGCAGCGACCAGATCCGCGAGAGCCACACCAAGCCCCCGCCCGAGCTGCTCGCCGACCCGGACTTCCGGGCCGGCTACGCAACCCTGGGCCGCATGGGCTTCAGCTTCGACGGCTGGATGTTCCATACCCAAGTCGCTGAGCTGGTCGACTTGGCTCATGCCGTGCCCGACACACCCGTTGTGCTGGATCACCTCGGCGGCCCGCTCGGCATCGGCCCCTATGCCGACCGCCGAGACGAGGTGCGCGCCGTGGTACGCCCTGCGCTCGAAGCGCTGGCCCGCCACCCGCAGGTCACGGTCAAGGTGGGCGGGATCGGCATGAGCATCTACGGCGTGGGCTTCAAGCGGCTGCCGCAGGCACCGTCTTCGGAGCATGTCGCGGCCACCTGGAGCGACGACATCCGCCACTGCATCGAGACCTTCGGCCCCGACCGCTGCATGTTCGAGAGCAACTTCCCGGTCGACAAGCAGGGCTGCTCCTACACCGTGCTGTTCAACGCCTTCCAGCGCATCTGCGACGAGGCGGGCTACACCGCCGCCGAGCGCGCCGACCTGTTCGCCGGCACGGCGCGCCGCTTCTACCGAGTCGGCCCGCCCGCCTAGGTCAGGCCGACCCCTTCGTGAGGCAGCGTGGCCCACTGGGTCTCGTCGTGCCCGTACAGCAGGCGGCAGCCATGGTCGTCGCGCAGCGACTTGAGCTGACGCATCGATTCGAGCTGCATGTCGTGGTCGTAGCCGAACGGCGGCAGGAGCATCCGGTCGAGTACGTCCTCCCAGTACACGCAGTCGCCGGTCAGCACCACCGGACCGCTGTCGAGCTCCACCCGCAGTGACTGGTGGCCTGCGGTGTGTCCCGGCGTGGGAATGCAGGTGACCGAGCCGTCACCGAACACGTCGTGCTCGCCTTCGATGAGCAAGAGATCGTGCCCGAGGTCGAAGTCCTCGGGCTTGTACACCTCGTACTCGATGAGCTTGGGGTGATGCCCCGATTCCCACTCGGCCCGCTGGCAGATCAGCCGTGCGTTGGGCAGCAGCTCGGTGCCGCCGCAGTGATCGAAATGCAGGTGGCTGAAGATGACGAACGTCAGCTCGGCCGGATCAACGTCGACGCTCTCGAGCCGGGCGGAGACTTCGTCGCCAGCGGAGTAGTCCGCCTCAAATGACTTCGCGAGCAGCGGGTACCGCGCACCCACGCCTTCCTGCACCTGGGGGTGCATTCCCGTGTCGAATACCAGCGTCTGGCCGCTGGGGTGGCGCACCAGCCAGCTGGGGATGGGCAGCCGCACGTTGCCGGGCGCGTCCTTGATCACCGACGCGGTGGGAGTGGAAAGCCAGCCGCACTCGAGCGGCATCAGCGAGAGCTGGGTCACGAGCCCGGTCCGCCGCTGAGCGGGCTGTGGTCGGGATAGTCGGGGTCGCGCTTGTCGAGCTGCGCCTTGAAGGCCTCGCCCATGTCGTCGGTGTCGAACATGGCGGCGTTCCATGTTGCGATGTACTCCAACCCGTCGGCCACCGAGTGATCGCGGCTGTAGTTCATGGTCTGCTTGGTGCCCCAGATCGCCATCGGGCTCTTGGCGGCGATCTGCGCGGCAATCTCACCGACGGCATCCATCATCGCGGCGTGATCGTCGTACACAGCGTTGACGAGCCCCCGGTCGAGCGCCTCGTCGGCGCCCATGCGGCGGCCGGTGTATGCGAGTTCACGCACGACGCCTTCGGGGATCAGCTTCGGCATGCGCTGCAGGGTTCCCACATCTGCGGTCATGCCGATGTTGATCTCCTGGATGGAGAAGAAGGCGTCGCTGGTGGCGTAGCGCAGATCGCAGGCGGTGACCATGTCGACGGCGCCGCCCACGCACGCTCCCTGGATGGCGGCGATTACCGGCAAGCGGCTGTTCTCCAGCACGTTGAACGTTTCCTGTGCCCGCAGAACGCCGGTGCGGAACTGGGCTCGCCGGCGGCTGCCGTGGCCGGCCTGCGCGGTGTTGACGGGTCCTTCTGGCGTGCCGAACACCGACAGATCCATGCCCGAGCAGAAGTGCCGGCCGACGGCCGACAGCATGATGACGCGAGCGTCGGTGCTGGCGGAGATGTCCTCGATGATGTGGGGAAGCTCCTGCCAGAACTCGACGATCATCGAGTTGGCTTTCTCGGGTCGCTTCAGGACCAGGTGCGCGACTTGGTCGGCCACCTCCACGTCGAAGCAGGTGTACTCGGACTCGCTCATCGCGCATTCCCCTCGTCGCAGAACGGACGGCCATAGTCAAGCGCAACGGAGACCTCGACGGGCAGTCCGGCCGCGGGCTGGTCTCGTGACAGATGCGTGCCCGGCGCTACTGTCACCCGCGATGCCTGCCGAGCCTGCCAGTGAGCCCGCCGCCCGGCCGCCTGCCGCGACTGCCGCCGATGCAGCTGCCGAAGCGCCGCTTGCCGGCGTCCGCGTCGTCGAGATGACCATGTATGTGCAAGGGCCCACGAGCGGGCTCACCCTGGCCTCGCTCGGTGCCGATGTCATCAAGATCGAGCAGGTCGGCCAGGCCGACTACATGCGCAACTTCACGAGCCTGTTCGGGGTGACCTTCGACGAGCGGGGCCAGGAGTGGCTCTACGGGTCGGTGAACCGGAACAAGCGGTCCTTGGTGCTCGATATCGCATCAGAGGCAGGACGCCCGGTCTTCGAACGCCTGATCGGCCAAGCCGATGCGTTCATCTCGAACATGCGAGCCGACGGCCTCGAGCGCTTCGGGGCCGACCCCGACACGTTGCTCGGCATCAACCCCCGGCTGGTGTACTGCCGGGGCGGTGGGTTCGGGATGCGGGGCGAACTGGCCGACGACATGTGTCAGGACACGGTGGGCATGGCTCACGCCGGGTTCATGGACGCAATCTCGGATTCGGACGTGCCGACCTACCCGCCGGGTGCGCTGAGCGACATCCTGACCGGCACGAACATGGCGTCGGGAGTCATGGCCGGCCTGATCAAGCGGGCGCGCACGGGCCGAGGCTGCGTGGTGGGCACGTCGCAAACGCAAGCACTGCTGTGGCTGACCAGCCAAGCCGTGGGCGTTGCCGCGAATGTCGGTCAGCGCATGGATCGCTTCGACGTCTCGGGCGCGTGGAACCCGCTCTTCACGGTGTACGAGACCGCTGACGGCTGGATCGCGATTGCCGCTCTGCAGGACCAGCACTGGCAAGGGCTGGCCCGCGCTGTCGGCATCGAATCGTGGCTCGACGATCCCCGATTCGCCACTTTTGAGGACCTGGTGGCCAACCGCGACGAATTCAACCCGCTGTTCGCCGAGCACATGCGAACCGGCACGACGGACCGGTGGTGGCGGGCCATCCGCGGTTCCGGTGCATGGGTGTCGCCGGTGAATCGCGTCGAAGACGTTGCCAGCAACGAGGACATCTTGGCCAACGAGTACCTCGTGACCTTCGACGACGGCTTCATCGGCCCGCCGGCCATGTTCGATGTCGACGAGTTCCGCGGCATGCGCGGCAGCACCGCCGACTACGGCGAGCACACTGACGAGATCCTCGCGGAACTGGGCTACGACGACGAGCAGATCCTTGAGCTCAAGATCGCCAACGCCGTCTGGTAGTGCCCGCCTGTTGCCGGGTTGGGGCTAGAGCATCACGCCGAACAGCAGCGCGGTCAGCCCGCACAGCAGCGACACGCCGGCCCCGGCGCCCCGCTTGGCCACGTTGTCGCCGGCGTTCTGATGCACCAGCGCGCCCACGCCGGAGATGAGCACGAGCAGCATCTTGATCCCGAGCAGCATCGACCAGCCCGTGCTCGTCTCTTCGCTGGGGATGGCGAGCATCGACCACAGCCCGGTCACGACTGCAATGCCGAACGCGGGCCACGCCACCCGTGAGAAGGCCTTCGCCGCGACCTTGCCGGAACCCGGGAACGCCCGCCCCACCACAGGCACGACAGCCCCGACGACGATCTGGCCGCCGATCCACACCGTCACCGCCAGCACGTGCAGCACGACACGGACGGTGTCGAGGTCAAACGCGACTTCCCGGCTCACTTCGCTGAGTGCAGTCATGAGTGGCCTCGATTCTGGTTCAGGACTGGAGCGGTTCCTGCCGCGGGGATACCACGGATGGAACCGGCCACGGTGTCAGGCCCTCGATTCGAGCAGGTCGGCCATGTTGTCGGCGAAGAAGCGGTCGAGCACGTGATCGTCGAACCCTTCCAGCGACGAGTTGAAGCGGCCCAGCGGATTTCGCCCACCCTCGATGTGGGGGTAATCACTCGAGAACAGGTACAGGTTCTCGTTTGAATCGCGGATCATGGCGCCGACATCCTCGAACGGGTACGGCGTGAACGCCATCTGGCGGGTGATCTGGGCCGAGGGCGCCTCGCCAAGCGCGGCCAACTCGGGCTCTGATCGCTTCCAGATCTCGACGATCTGGTCGAGTCGGCGCAGCATCGGAGGCACCCAGGCGGCGCCCAGCTCGATGACGCCGCCGCGCAGGTTCGGATGCCGGCTCAGCACGCCGTCAAGAACCATCACACCCACGAATGTCTCCGCGGCGTGGTGCAGCGCCACCATGTCCTTGCCGCGCACGTTCTCGCCGCCGCCCAGCCAGTCCGTCGGCATCGGTCGGCCGGTGTCCATCCACTCGGGCTTGATCTGCAGCGGATCGCCGCCGACATGGAGGACGAAGGGCACTCCCGCCTCGGCCATCTGAGCCCAGACCGGGTCCAGATCGGTGTGCCCGGGGGAGGCGCAGGCGGCAGGACGGTGGGGCACCCACATGGCGCCGAGCCCGAGCTCGAGTGCATGGGACATCTCCGCGGCGGCCATCTGCGGGTCGTCCAACGGCAGCAGCGCCACGCCGATCAGCCGGTCGTCGCCTGCGCAGAACTCGGCCATGCCTCGGTTGTGCGCCCGGGCGGCGCCATAGCGGATATCGAGGTCCGCCTTGGGGTCGAACGCCACGCCGACGCTGAACGTCGCGAACACGAACTGCTGGGCGAATCCGAGCAGGTCCAGCGCGGTAGTGCGCTCAGCAGGGTTGAAGGCACCGAGCGCCTGGTACCCCTTGGGCCCGGCGATCAGATCGTCCCCGAGCGCGGTGAGATCCGCGACGGTCTCGGGCGGATGGGCACGGTTCTGCGCCGCTAGCTCCATGTCCTCGGTGAGACGACCTCCGTTGGCGAAGTCGATGTCGGGGATGCGATCGCGGATGCCGGGGTCGGCATGCGCCCGCAGGAAATCCGGCAGCTCCATGAGGTGGCTGTCGGCATCGAGATAGGTCCGGTTGCGCGCGTAGGCCATAGGCGCAGGCTAGTGAAGCAGCCGGCGGGAGTCGCCGGACCGATGGGCTGGCTTCGCCCCGTCGTCGGCGTCACGCCCAAATGGCCGTCGGTAGCCTGCCGCGATGGCCACCGATCACGGGGCGCACCGGCACCAGCACCACCAACAGCCTCACGCATCAGAGGCCGATCATCCGCTTGCGGCGAAGGTGCTCACGGTCTCGGATGGCGTCGTGGCGGGCACCCGCGAGGACCGCAGCGGGGAAGCACTTGGTGAAACGCTGGCAGCGGCCGGATACGAGGTCGTCGAACGTCGTGTCGTCGCCGACGGCGTCGACACCGTTGCTGAGGCGCTGACCGAGATGTCAGCCGGGTTTGGGGGGCTGATCGTGTCGACCGGCGGCACCGGCTTCACCGAACGAGATCTCACACCCGAGGGCACCCGCGCCGTGATCGAGCGCGAAGCACCCGGCCTGGCCGAGGCGATGCGCCTGGTGAATCCACTGGGCCGGCTGTCTCGAGGCGTCGCAGGCATCATCGGCCGCGCCATCGTGCTGAACACGCCCGGCTCCACCAAGGGATGCGTGGAGTGCTTCGAGGCAGTGGCCGACGTGCTGCCCCATGCCTTGGCCCTGCTCGCGGGCGAACGGCTGCACTGATGCCCGCCGAGCATCCGGCTCCAGCCGGCGCACCGGCGGATTCCGCTGCCGACATCGCCCACATGCGCCGTGCCGTGCAACTGGGGGAGCGCGTGCGGGGCACCACTGCACCGAATCCTTGGGTGGGCGCAGTGCTGGTCACCGTCGACGACGAGATCTACGAAGGTGCCACCGAACCGCCGCCGGGTCGCCATGCCGAGATCGTGGCCCTCGACGCCGCACGCAGCGCCGGTGCGGATCCGGCCGGCGCTGCGATGTACACCACGCTGGAGCCTTGTTCGCACACCGGCCGCACGGCGCCGTGCATCGACGCGATCATCGCCGCGAGCATCAGCCGGGTCGTGGTCGGAGTGACCGACCCCGATCCCCATGTCGCCGGCAGCGGAATTGACGCGTTGCGGGCCGCGGGCATCGAGGTCGACGTGGGGGTTGCCGCCGATGCCGTCTTGCTCTCGCTGCGCCCCTACCTGCATCAGCGCCAGACGGGTCGTCCGTGGGTCGTGCTGAAACTTGCCGCGACCCTCGACGGCCGCACAGCAGCGCCCGACGGCACGTCGCAGTGGATCACCTCACCAGAGGCGCGCGCCGATGCTCATGGGCTGCGCGCACGCTGCGACGCCGTGCTGGTGGGCGCTGGCACCGTTCGCGCCGATGATCCGTCGCTCACCGTTCGCGAGCTCCCGCTCACCGATCCCCACCGCCCGCTGCTGGACATGCGCGAGGCACGTGACGAGCCAGCAGATGTGCCGTTCGCACGCGCGGCCGCTGGTCGACTCGATCCGAGCCGCTTCGTGCTCGGCATGGCACCGGCGGAAGCCAAGGTGCAGCCGTGCATCGAAGTCAGCGGCGCGCTGCGGTCCGTGGTGCCGCGCCTGGCCGACGACGGCGTCGTCGAGCTGCTGGTGGAAGGCGGTGCCAATGTCGCGGGGGAGCTGCACCGAGATGGCCTCGTCGACGAATACGTCGTCTACCTCGCACCGTGGCTCGCGGGCGGCGACGACGGGCTGCCGATGCTGGCAGGTCCAGGAGCGTCGACGATTGCCGAGTTCTGGCGCGGCGAGATCGCCGATGCCCGCCCGGTCGGCCCCGATCTGCGCATCACCATGTTCCCGGCTGCGCCGGACAGCCCCTGACGCGCGCGGCGATTCGAGAGCGATCTCGCCGGGGCTACAGCTTCGCCATTCGGTTCGGCCCATTGGCTCGGCGAGCCCCGACGGGCGCACCGGCAGGCTTCCGCCGGTACCGTTCGATACCGGCCTGTGACGAACAGACCGGGCAGACAGGACAGCTCGTTTCTCCTGGAAGGAAGGGCGATGTACACAGGTCTCGTCGAAGAACTCGGCAGCTTCGCTGGCCGTAGCGGCGAGCGCTACCGGTTCAACGCCGCCCTGGTGCTGTCCGACGCCGCCATCGACGATTCCATTTCGGTGAACGGCTGCTGCCTGACCGTCGTCGAGATGGGGGACGGCTGGTGGGAGGCCGACGTCAGCGCCGAGACCGAGAAGCGAACGGCACTGGGTTCGCTGGCCGAGGGCGACCCCGTGAATCTCGAGCGCTGCATGCGCTACGCCGACCGGCTCGGCGGGCACCTCGTGCAGGGTCACGTCGACGGGGTGGCGACCATCACCCATCCCGCCCCTGACCTGCGCGTCGCCGTTCCGCCCGAGGGCGGCCTGCGTCGCTACCTGGTGGAGAAGGGCTCGGTGACCCTCAACGGCATCAGCCTGACCTGTTTCGACATCACCGACGACGACGAGGGCGGCTGCGAGTTCTCAGTGGCGCTCATCTCGCACACCATGGCCATGACCACCATGGGCACCGCGCAGCCTGGCGACCCCGTCAACCTCGAGGTCGATGTCCTGGCCCGTTACGTCGAGCGTCTGCTGGGGCAGAATGGTGCGGTGACCGACGATGCGCGAGTCCGCCATGACTGAGCGCCCCGCGACGGACGACGCGCCGGCTGCCTCGCCGTTCGCAGCGATCCCCGATGCAGTCGACGCCATCGGGCGCGGCGAGATCGTGGTGGTGGTCGACGACGAAGACCGTGAGAATGAGGGCGACCTCATCATGGCGGCCGAGCACGCCACACCCGAAACGATGGCGTTCTTCGTGCGCTACACGTCGGGTGTCATCTGCGCCCCCCTGATGGGGGAGCGCCTCGACGACCTGGCCCTGCCGCTCATGGTGACGGTCAACACCGAGTCCATGCGCACGGCCTACACCGTCACGGTGGATGCCGCCGAGGGCACCACGACCGGGATCTCGGCGGCGGACCGCTCACTCACGCTCAACCTGCTTGCCGACCCCAAGTCGAGCGCGAACGACTTCAACCGTCCCGGCCACGTGCTGCCGTTGCGCTACCGCCCCGGCGGTGTGCTCAAGCGGGCAGGCCACACCGAGGCGGCAGTGGATCTGGCCCGGCTGGCCGGCTGCCATCCGGCGGGCGTGCTCTGCGAGGTGGTCAACGACGACGGGACCATGGCTCGCGTGCCTGACCTGATCGAATTCTGCGAGCAGCACGACCTGCTGCTCATCTCCATTGCCGATCTCATCCGTTACCGGCGCGTCAACGAACGCCTGGTCGACCCGATCTCCCAAGCCCGAATACCCACCATCTACGGCGAATTCACCGGACACGTTTTTCGCGACTTCGACGACACCGAGCACCTGGCGCTGACGTACGGATCTGTGATGGGCGCAGAGCCTGTGCTGGTGCGAGTGCACAGCGAATGCCTGACCGGCGACATATTGGCGTCGATGCGCTGCGACTGCGGCTCGCAGTTGCACGGTGCCCTCGAGGCCATCGCCGAAGCAGGTGCTGGCGTGCTCGTCTACCTGCGCGGCCACGAAGGCCGCGGGATCGGCATCGGTCACAAGATCGCGGCGTACTCGCTGCAGGACCGTGGGCGCGACACGGTCGACGCCAACCTGGAACTGGGCTTGCCGGTCGACAGCCGGGAATACGGCATCGGGGCGCAGATCTTGGCCGAACTCGGCGTGCAGCGGATGCGGCTGATGACCAACAACCCCAACAAGATCGGCGGGCTGTCGGGCTACGGGCTGGAAGTGGTAGAGCGAGTGCCGACGTCGTCGAATGCGAATCCGTTCAACCGGGCCTACCTGCGCACGAAGAAGATGCGTCTGGGCCACCTCATGGAGGACGAGGCCGACGGCGCGGCCGAAGCCGACGCCGATCTCGAAGGATCCACTGCCCTAGCCGACTA
>NZ_JAPYOK010000008.1:0-2871 GCF_028283155.1 Candidatus Poriferisodalis multihospitum
CTATGCGCCGCAGAACCTGATCGAGCTGACCAGCGTGTCGGAGGCCAAGCAGGTGATGGCGGTGCTCGACGCGCTCGACGAACACGACGATGTGCAGGGTGTGTACGCCAATTTCGACATCAGCGATTCGCTGCTGGAGGCGATCGCCGGCTGACATCAGAGACCGGTGTCGCGGCCATCACACCACGGAGACGGAGCCGTGTCACGCATACCCGGCTCGGACGGTGTCAAAGGCTACGGTTCGTACTGATGTTCGTATTGGGGATCGACCCCGGATTGTCGCGCTGCGGGTACGGCGTGGTAGAGCAGATTGCGGGCTCGGGGGCACAGCGCGCTCGCACTGAAGCGGTCGCCCTGGGCGTCATCCGCACCGATCCCGCGGAGCCGCACGCGGTTCGTCTGGCCACGCAGATGCACGAGCTGCAGTCGCTCATCTCCGAATTCCAGCCCTCGGTGGTGGCTGTGGAGCGAGTCTTCTTCCAGGCCAACGCCCGCACGGCGATCGGTGTGGCGCAGGTGGCCGGGCTGGCCATGGCGCTCGGGGCAGCAGCCGGTGTGGAGGTGGTCGAGTACACGCCCACTCAGGTCAAGCAGGCCGTTGCGGGCTGGGGCGGGGCCGACAAGGACCAGACGAAGCGGATGGTCGGCGAGCTGCTCGCGCTGCCGGGGCCGCCCGAGCCGGCGGATGCCGCCGATGCGGCTGCCGTCGCGCTGTGCCACTTGTCCCAGGCGGCGTGGGGCAGTGCGGGGTCGCATGCCCGGGCGCGCGTGCTGCTGCCGGCTTCTGGCGCAGCGACGTCCTCGCTGTGATCGGCTCGGTGCGCGGGCGCCTGCTCGACAAGGATCCTGGCGGAGAGCTGCTGATCGAGGCCGGTGGCGTGGGGTATCGCGTCATCGTCGCACCGTCCACACTGGCCGGTGCAGGACCGATCGGCGACGAGTGCTTCGTGTATGCCCACCATCACGTGCGCGAGGACACCTCGGACCTCTACGGCTTCGCCGAACTCGACGAGCGGCGCTGTTTCGAGGCTCTGCTGAGCGCGCACGGCGTGGGACCCGCGCTGGCGCTCGCGGTGCTCTCGCACTTGCCGCCCGATGAGCTGCGGCGGGCGGTCGCTGCTGATGACGCTGCCGCGCTGGAGCTGGTGCCCGGCATCGGCGCCAAGACGTCCAAGCGGATGGTGCTCGATCTGAAGTCTCGGCTCGGCACACCGGCGACCCCCAGCACCGGTGCGGCGGGGCCGACCGGCGACGGCGCGGGTTCAGCGGTCGCCGAAGTGCGCGCCGCGCTGAGCCAGATGGGATTCAGCCCGGCCGAGGTGCGTGAGGCCATGGCGGCGGTTTCCATTGCAGCAGCGAACGACGCAGAGGGCGACACGGGCGCACTGCTGCGCGTGGCGCTGCAGGAGCTCGGACCGCGATGAGCGCCAGGACCGCCCGCACCGAGGGCTACCGGCGCGACGAATCGGCAGCGGCGTCAGCGCCCGGACGCAGCGACGTCACCGACCCGGCCCGATCGGCGGCAGACGACGGCGACGCCGAGGCCTCGTTGCGTCCACGGTCGCTGGAGGAATTCGTGGGCCAGCCCGAAGTGCGGGAGCACGTCGCCATCACGCTGCGAGCAGCGCTGGCCCGCGGCCAAACGCCTGACCACTTGCTGTTCGCCGGCCCGCCGGGGCTCGGCAAGACCACTTTGGCCGGCATCATCGCCGCCGAACTGGGTGCAGCGCTGCACCTGACATCCGGCCCAGCCGTGGAGCGGGCGGGTGATCTCGCAGCCATTCTCACCAACCTGGCCGACGGCGATGTGCTGTTCATCGACGAGATCCATCGCCTGCCCAAGGTGGTCGAGGAGGTGCTCTACCCGGCCATGGAGGACTTCGCGATCGACATCGTGCTGGGCAAGGGCCCGGCAGCGCGCTCGATCCGATTCGAGCTGCCCCGCTTCACACTGGCGGGTGCCACGACCCGGACCGGGCTGATCTCGGGACCCTTGCGAGACCGCTTCGGGCTGGTCGAACGCCTCGACTACTACTCCACCGACGATCTGACGGCCATCGTGACCCGTGCGGCCGGGATACTGGGTGTGGACATCGACGCCGACGGGGCCGCGGAGATCGCGTCGCGCAGCCGGGGCACGCCGCGGATCGCCAACCGGCTGCTGCGCCGGGTTCGCGACTTCGCTGAGGTGCGCGCCAGCGGTGCCATTGACGTGGACGTGGCGCGGCAGGGGCTCGCGGCATTCGGTGTCGACGAGCTGGGTCTCGACAAAGTCGACCGGGCGATTCTCGGCGCGCTCGCTGTCACCCACGTCGGACGGCCGTTGGGGCTGTCCACGCTGGCGATCACCGTCGGCGAGCAGACCGAGACCGTCGAGGACGTCTACGAACCCTTCCTGATCCAGCGCGGGCTGCTGCAGCGCACGCCACGCGGCCGCATCGCCACCGCCGCGGCGTTCGCACATCTCGGCGTGGAGGCTCCACCGGCGGGCGAGGAGGCCGGCAGTGACTCAGGCGCCGATGCGACGCTGTTTGATGCCGCGGCTCCCGCCGCTGCGTTGCAGGACGTGCCAAGGGCGCAGGACGCACCGGCAGAAGTCGACGATGCCCCTTGGTGAGGTCGTTGGCGGCCATAGCCTCAGCATGCGATGAGCGAGCCGCGGCTGCGGATGGACGAATTCGACTATGAGCTGCCGCCATCGTCGATAGCGCACGTTCCCGCCGAGCCGCGCGACTCGGCCCGGCTGCTGGTGGACCGGGGACCCGACGAAGCGCCCGATCATCACCGGATCAGCGACCTTGCCTCGCTGCTCGGCCTCGGAGATCTGCTGGTCGTCAACGACACGCGGGTGATGCCCGCACGCCTGCCGCT